>JANRET010000029.1:0-6994 GCA_030725885.1 Microbacteriaceae bacterium
GCTCTGGGACTCATCACAAATATTGATTCGGATCACCTCGACAACTACGGTTCGGAAGCATCCTTCGACGATGCTTTTGTCGCCTTTGCCAACGGGTGTAGCGAAAAGGTTGTGGTGTCCGGTGACGACCCCACGATCGTTCGACTCCTGCCACGTTTTACCCGTCCGGTTGTCACGTTCGGGGAATCGGCGAACGTTGATTTTCGGGTGTCGGATATTCAGTCGACGGCGGACGGCGTGTCGGCGCGAATTTCGCACGCGGGCGAGGCCAACGATCTCCGGCTCGCCGTTGCCGGCGCGCACAACGCGGTGAACGCTGCGGGCGCCGTTGCTGTCCTTGTGGCGCTTGGTGTCCCGTGTGCAGAGGCCTGTTTCGCACTCGCTGACTTTCGGGGAACCGGACGACGGTTTGAACATCACGGAACGGTGCGTGGTGTTCGGGTCTATGACGATTACGCCCATCATCCGCGTGAAGTTCGAGCCGCGCTGGACACGGCGCGAAGTGTTGTCGGTGCGGGTCGGGTCATCGCCATTCATCAGCCCCATCTCTATTCGCGCACACGAGACATGGCCACAGATTTCGCCCGCGAATATGAACGCGGCGCGGACTTCACCGTCGTGCTTGATGTTTTTGGTGCCCGCGAGGACCCGATTCCCGGAGTCACGGGCGCGCTTGTGTCTGATGCTTTCACCGACCACAATCAGGTCCGATATTGCCCTGATTGGTCAGAGGCAGTCAAGGTTGCTGCAGAACACGCGAGAGACGGTGACATCATCATGACGCTGTCCTGCGGTGACGTGTATCGGATTATTCCATCGGTACTCGCCGAGTTGGAGCCCAGGTGAGGCGGCCCGATTTTCCCGGCCAACCGGTGTCACGCCGACCAAATCGGACGTCCGTTGGTACAGTCCCACAAGAAAACAGAGTCGCTCCACCGCGTCATCGAATCGACGACGAGTCACGGCGATTCACCGCTCGACGCCGACGCCGCCGATCCGTCGTTTTGCTGAGCTTCGGTGCTCTGGTTGGCGTCGCGTTACTGGTGACCGGGATCGTGATGTCACCTCTTCTCACGCTCACGACCATCGTGGTGAAAGGTCGTGATGTGGTTCCCGAGGACGTCATCGTCGGAGCCGCCGCCGATCAGATTGGGCAGCCACTCGCCTCGATAAACTTCGACTCGATTCGCGAACGGTTGAGCGCTGTTCCGCGAATTCAATCTTTTGCGACCGAACTTCAGCCGCCGCACACCTTGGTGATTCGGGTGGTCGAACGACAGGCTATTGGTGCTCTGATGATCAACGGAAGTTGGTCGATAGTCGATGTTGCGGGTGTTGTGATTGACACGCAGGACGCCAAACCGGAACGATTTCCCGCGATTGATGTTCCGACCACGACCGACCGTGCCTTCACTGCGATCGCCGAGACGTTGGCGGCCCTTCCGAGGTCGGTGCGCCAACGAATTGCGGTTATCTCCGCCGAGACGCGTGATAGCGTGCGTTTCCGACTTCGCGGGACGGGACACCAGATCATCTGGGGATCGCCCGATGAGTCGGTGTTGAAGGTTTCGGTGATGGAGCGGGCGTTGGAAGTGGCGAACTCGCGAACTGGACGCTATGAAATCGACGTATCCGCCCCCGACAACATCGTTCTGCAGCCGATTTCGTAGCGTGCGACACGCCGACTGCGTTGCGGGTTCTCACCCACAATCGTGACTACCGTAGGGCAACCCCGCGGGGTGGAAATAGTCTCGACTTCAAGTCGAGCCTGAACGTTGGAGGAATCCATGGCATCCGCAAGCAACAATTACCTCGCCGTCATCAAGGTCGTCGGTGTGGGAGGTGGCGGCGTCAACGCAGTTAACCGCATGATTGACGGTGGTGTCAAAGCAGTCGAGTTCATTGCGGTCAACACCGATGCGCAAGCACTGTTGAACAGTGACGCGGATGTCAAACTCGATGTCGGTCGTGAATTAACGCGCGGATTGGGCGCCGGTGCCGATCCCGAAATTGGACGTCGAGCTGCCGAGGATCACGCGACCGAGATTGAAGAAAGCCTTGCCGGTGCCGACCTCGTCTTCATCACCGCCGGTGAAGGTGGCGGAACCGGTACGGGGGGAGCCCCCGTTATCGCGCGGATCGCTAAATCAATCGGTGCTCTCACCATCGGTGTGGTCACCACTCCGTTCGGGTTCGAAGCTCGACGGCGACGCCAGCAGGCAGAGGCCGGAATCGAGAGACTTCGTGCTGAAGTCGATACCCTCATCGTCGTTCCGAACGACCGCCTCTTGCACCTCGCCGACCCCAGTGTCTCTGTTACGGAAGCGTTCGCCATTGCGGACGAGGTGTTACTTGCCGGTGTGCAGGGGATAACTAACCTCATCACCAACCCCGGGCTCATCAATCTCGACTTCGCGGATGTCCGCAGCGTTCTTCTCAACGCGGGAACCTCGCTCATGGGAGTGGGAAGTGCCCGCGGCGCTGAACGCGCCGTAAAGGCCACGGAAATGGCGATTGCCTCGCCGATGCTCGATCAGACCATCAACGGTGCGCACGGGGTATTGCTGTCTTTCCAAGGCGGTTCGAATTTGTCGATTATCGAAGTGAGCGAAGCGGCATCTCTCATCACCGATGTCATTCACCCCGAGGCCAATTACATCTGGGGAATGTCGATTGATGACACTCTGGGCGATGAAGTTCGTGTCACCGTGATTGCGGCAGGATTCGATGAACGGGACACCGTGCGGATTGATCGGACGGGTTCGGTTGATTCGTTCCAGACGCTGGACGAGGAACTCGAAAACAGCCAGTTCGCGAGTGCCCATCAGACGACAGAGATTCCGACACTGACCGACCAATTCAACGGGTCGACCGATTTCGATCTCCCGAAGTTCCTTCAGCAACCGTAATGTCCGATGTCGCCGAACGGTGGCAGTCCATCACGGCCGAGCTGACTGCGGAATGTGCACGCTCCGGGCGGTCTGCTGACGAAATCACTCTAGTCGTGGTGACCAAGTTCCACCCTGCGTCGGTGGTGACCGAACTGTTTAACGCGGGTGCGCGACATTTCGGCGAGAGCCGGCATCAAGATGCCGCCCCCAAGGTGGCCGAACTCACGGAACTGGATCTCACGTGGCATTTCGTCGGCCAGATTCAGTCCAACAAGGCCCGTGCGATTGCACAGTACGCCTCGGTTTTGCATTCACTCGATCGGGACAGCGTGGTCGATGCACTCGCCAAGATAGAACATCGCGTGAGCGGATTTATCGAGTTGAACCTTACCGATGATCCTGGTCGCGGCGGGGTTGACGATGCGAACGCGATGCTGACTCTCGCCGACAGAATCATGTCCACCGAAACCATCGACCTACTCGGTGTGATGGCGGTGGCTCCGCAAGAGGTCGATCCCGAGGAAGCGTTTGAGCGGGTTGCGACGATGTCACAGATTCTGATCCAGGCACATCCGAACGCTGCTGCTATTTCTGCGGGAATGAGCGCTGATTGGCAACACGCCATTCGGCATGGCGCGACACACCTTCGGATTGGTACGTCAATCACCGGGAAACGACCGAGTTCGGGTTAATCTGGGGAAAACCTCAAGGAGGGGACAATCGTCATGAGGAAAACACTTGCGTATTTGGGATTCATCGATCCTGCAACAGAACACCGCGCACCGCGCGTGAGCGTTCGTCCCGAGCCACGTTCCACTGTGGTCCGTCCCGTAGCCCCCGTTCGTTCGTTATCGCGCTCGCGACACGAGCCGGCTTATTCGGTCATCCACACGATGAGACCTCACCGTTACACGAACGATGCCTCGGGAATCGCCGAGACCTTTGCCGGCGGTTCGCCGATCATCGTCGACATGTCCTATATGCAGGAAGCGGAGGCACGGCGGCTCATCGATTTCATGAGCGGTCTGGTCCAAGGACTGGATGGCACCATTCGTAAGGTCTCACTCAAGGTGTTTATGCTGACCCCCGCTGGTATCGAACAGTTCGACGACGAATTGGACCAGAACAGCCTTCAGGGCACTAGCGACGAAGAACTCCTGGCCTAGTTCATGCCGTCCATCGCTTCCATTCTCTGGACCGTTCTCTGGCTGTACTCGGCGATGATGTGGATTCGGTTCATTGCGGAATGGGTTCGGCAGGTGGCACCGCAGTGGCGCCCGCGTGGAATCGTGCTGGTAATCGCCGAGGCAGCCTTCACGGTGACGGATCCGCCCATCAATTTTGTGCGTCGGTTCGTCAAGCCGTTGCGCATTGGCCCGGTCGCGATTGACCTTGCGTGGACGATAGTGCTGTTCGCGGTCTATATCGCAATGTCTCTCGTGAGATAGGTTTCTCGGTAAAGTGTTGACATCCGATAAATCGGTTGCCCCAGGGAAGAGGTCGGAAGATGCTGAGCGCTGAAGACATTGTCAATAAACAGTTCACGACAAAACGCGACGGTTACGACCCCGACGAGGTTGACGACTTCCTTGACGAGGTCGTCAAGGAACTTCGCCGCATTCAGATTGAAAACGACGGACTGAACCAGAAAATGCTCGCCGCAGAATCTCGGGTGGCGGAACTACAGCGCAATGGAGGACCGATTGCGGCCGCTAGCCCCATTCTCGGAGCGGCGGAGACCGGAACGTCGAGCCAGTTGTTGCAATTGGCGCGGAAACTTCACGATCAGCACATCCAAGAAGGATACGTTGAGCGCGATCGAATCATCGAAGAGGGAAAGAACCAGGTAACCCGAATGCTGGCGGAAGCTGAGCTTCGTCAACGCAATGAAATCAATGTTCTTGACCAGCAGAGAATTGCGGTCGAGCGGGAAATCGAGCGTCTCAAGCAGTTTGAAAAAGAATATCGCCAACACCTCCGGCAACACCTCGAAAAGCAATTAGCGGATCTGGCGAACAGCGGGCAGGAATCCGCCAGCACGTTCTAGTGGTGAAGCCTCAGCAGAGAAGCCTGCCCGTCCCCGATGGTCTTGTGGGTGAGAGAGTCGATGTTGCCGTCGCCAAACTTCTCGGATTCTCCCGCACTTTCGCAAGTGATGTCATCGAGCGTGGGGGTGTCGAGGTTGACGGGCGAGTTGCATCAAAATCGACTCGGCTGATTTCCGGAGCGTTGTTGTCGATCACCTGGGACGACCCCCGTGAACCCGAGATTGTTCCCGTCGTGATCGCTGAGATGCAGATTGTGTACGACGACGACGACATCGTTGTCGTCAGTAAACCGCCTTTTCTTGCCGCTCACCCGTCTCTCGGATGGGAGGGAGACACCGTGCTGGGAGCTTTGGCGGGCGCGGGGTATCGAATCTCGACCTCCGGACCACCCGAGCGACAAGGGATTGTTCACCGCCTTGACGTCGGGACATCGGGGCTCATGATTGTTGCCAAGAGTGAGGTCGCCTATTCCGTCCTGAAACGAAAGTTCAAGGACCGAAGCGTGACCAAGGACTATCACGCGCTGGTTCAGGGGGAAATGACGCCCACGGAGGGGACCATTGACGCCCCGATCGGACGTCACCCCGGTTCGGCCTGGAAGTTTGCCATCACTCACGACGGCCGGCGTGCGGTGACACATTTCGACACCCTCACCAGTTATGTCGGCGCAACTCTGTTGACTGTCGGACTAGAAACCGGTCGCACCCACCAGATTCGAGTCCACATGGCAGCTCAACGGCATCCCTTGGTCGGAGACACCTTGTACGGCGCTAATCCCGTGTTTGCAGAGAAATTGGGGCTGACCCGGCAGTGGTTGCACGCCGTCCGGCTTCGTTTCCAACACCCGGTCAACGGCCGGGACCTGGACATTACGAGCGATTACCCGTCGGATTTAGTCAATTCACTCAATCTGCTCGCAACGCGCTGACGCGCCTCACCGCGTCGTCGTAAGACCGACCTAAACTAAAAGTCCGCCGACCCCGAAAGGACTGCCCGTGTCGAGCTCGTTTGTTCACCTGCACGTGCACACGGACAACTCGATGCTGGACGGTGCCGCGCGCATCGACGTTTTGCTCGATGCCACTGTCGCGCAGGGAATGAATGCGATTGCGATCACGGACCACGGGAATATGTTCGGCGCATTCGAGATGTGGCAACAGGCCAAGGCCCGGGATATCAAGGCAATCATTGGGCTGGAAGCCTATTTCGCGCCCGCAGGACGGCACCACAAGAAGCCCGTGTCGTGGGCGGACGGAAGCGGTGACGATGTTTCAGCAAAGGGCGCCTACACTCACCTGACCCTGTTGAGCGAGACAACCGAGGGCATGCACAACCTGTTTTCGATGTCCAGCGCGTCCTACATCGAAGGCTTCTACCAAAAACCCCGAATCGACCTGGATTTATTGAGTTCCCATCACCAGGGGATCATCGCGACCAGTGGCTGTGTGGGGGGTGAGATCCAGACCAAAATTCGACTGGGTGATTACGACGGCGCCAAACTGGCCGCGGCCACCATGCGAGACGTCATGGGGAAAGAAAATTTTTTCATCGAGATCATGGACCACCAATTACCGATCGAACGACAGGGCATCAAGGATCTGTTGCGGTTGGCGAAAGAACTGGACCTTCCCCTGGTTCTGACGAACGACCTTCACTACACCCACGCGCACCACGCGAAGTCCCACGCGGCACTTCTGTGTGTGCAATCGGCATCCACCCTGATGGACGAGAAACGTTTCAAGTTCGATTCCGAAGAGTACTACTTGAAATCGGCTGCCCAAATGCGGTCGCTATTCCCGGACCATCCCGAGGCCGCGGACAATACTCTTCTGATCGCCGAGCGCTGCAACGTACAGTTCGACACGTCGGTGAACCACATGCCGACCTTTCCGGTGGCGGCGTCCGAGTCCGAAGCGCTCGTCTTTGAACGTGAAGTCTGGGCGGGGCTTGACTTTCGATATCCACAAGGACTGACCCCTGAAATCAAACAGCGAGCGGCGTATGAAATCGAGGTCATCAATTCCAAAGGGTTCCCCGGTTACTATCTCGTGGTTG
>JANRET010000029.1:7004-8976 GCA_030725885.1 Microbacteriaceae bacterium
GTTGGGCTCGCGAAAACGGCGTTCGCGTCGGACCCGGCCGCGGATCGGGGGCCGGGTCGCTGGCGGCGTATGCGATGCGAATCACCGATCTCGACCCGTTGGAACACGGCTTGCTTTTTGAACGATTCTTGAACCCAGAACGCGAGTCGATGCCGGACTTCGACATCGATTTTTCAACCCGCCGACGCGATGATGTCAAACGATATGTGACGGAACGATACGGTTCAGACCGGGTGGCACAAATCGCGACGTTCAACGTGATCAAGGCGAAACAAGCGCTCAAAGACGCTTCGCGGGTGATGGGTTTTCCCTATGGCATGGGGGAGATGCTTTCGAAAGCGGTGCCCGCGATGGCGCAAGGCAGGGACATTTCCCTCGCCGAGATGTACGACGTTGACAACCCCCGGTATAAGGAAGCGCAACAGTTCCGGGACGTTGTCGAAACCTCGCCGGATACGAAGGCGGTGTTCGAGACCGCGCTCGGACTCGAAAGCATCAAGCGCAACACGGGAGTGCACGCTGCCGGAGTGATTATGTCCAACACGCCACTTGCCGAGATCGTGCCGTTGATGATGCGCGACAATGACGGCCAGATAATCACACAGTTTGATTACCCGTCGTGTGAAAAACTGGGGTTAATCAAGATGGATTTCCTCGGGCTTCGCAACCTCGACATTCTCGACGACGCACTCGTGAACATCGCGCGAAACCGCGGAGTCGATCTTGTGTTGGAGGACCTCCCATTCGATGATTCGGCGGTGTACGACCTGCTCTCGACCGGTGAAACACTGGGGATTTTCCAGTTGGATTCTCCGCCGATGCGGCAGCTTCTCAAACAGATGCGCCCCGACCACTTCGGCGACATTTCCGCCGTGCTCGCTCTGTATCGCCCGGGTCCGATGGGGGCCAAAAGTCACACCAATTACGCAATGCGTAAACAGGGGCAACAGGCCATTACTCCGATTCACCCCGAGCTAGCAGAAGCGCTCAACGACATCCTGGGTCCAACGTACGGTCTGATCGTGTATCAAGAGCAGGTCATGGAAATCGCGCAGCGGGTCGCGGGATATTCGCTCGGGCAAGCGGACAGTTTGCGGCGGGCCATGGGAAAAAAGAGCAAGGAAGCGCTCGACAAAGAATTCCCCCGATTCTCGGAGGGGATGATAGAACGAGGCTTTTCAAAACCCGCAATCACTACGCTTTGGGACATTCTCGTTCCGTTCTCTGATTACGCCTTCAACAAGTCGCACTCGGCCGCGTACGGCGTAATTGCGTACTTCACTGCGTATCTGAAAGCCCACTATTCGGCGGAGTTCATTGCCGCGCTGCTCACCTCTGTCGGAGACGACCGTGACAAGTTGGGTGGTTACCTGGTCGAAGCCCGCCGGATGGGTGTGACCGTGCTGCCTCCGGACATCAACGAATCCGATTTGTATTTTGCCGCGGTCGGCGACGATGTTCGGTTTGGTTTGGGATCCATCAAAAATGTGGGGGAGTCGGTAGTCGCACACATCACCACCGAGCGTTCCGCGGGCGGAGAATTCACCTCGGTTCAAAACTTTCTCGAGCGCGTGCCGCTACCCGCGCTCAACAAGCGAACGGTCGAAGCGCTGTTTAAATCGGGTGCGTTCGATCGATTCGGTCACTCGCGCCGGGCGCTCATCGAGGTCCACGAAAAGATCATTGACGATGCAATCCGGGACAAGAAAGACGCGTCCAAGGGTGACATTGGCTTTGATTTTGGCGATTTGTTCGACGAACCCGTGAGTTTGATTCCCGACCGACCCGAATGGCCGCGCAAAACAAAACTTGAATTCGAACGCGAGATGCTGGGACTGTACGTTTCGGACCATCCGCTCAACGGTCAAGAGTCGAACCTCAAGCGCCAGCGAACGCACTACGTCAGTGATCTTGTTGCCGCGCCTAAAGCGACGGAAAACGAGGGCGACGAAATCGAATGGGAACTCCAGGG
>JANRET010000030.1:0-1907 GCA_030725885.1 Microbacteriaceae bacterium
ATCGATGACCGGGGCAAGCTCTCGCTCGTCCCTGTCGTCGAAGGCGAAGCCGGCGGCTCGGACGCGGCAGAAGCCGACTCCGAGTAAAACGAGTCATAAATTGCGGGGGTGGGCTTCGGCTCGCCCCCGTTTTTTTGTTGCCGTTTCCTAGTGAGTTTTTGGACAAAACGGAGTATCGTATTTAGCGCACGGGAAACACGTTCCCGGGCTAGGGATAACTCCCGCTGGTCAGTGCCCTCCGGGGTACCGCCAGAGTTACAAGCAAAGGCTAGACATGAATACTTTGTCAACGTTGCTAGACAACAACCAATTCAACGTGGTCTACAACATGATGTCGCTGGGTATCGCGAGCATGTTGTTCACCACCGTTTTCCTGTTCATCGCACGCGAGCGCGTTGCACCCCGTTACCGCATGGCCGTCATGATCTCGGGAACGGTTACGGCAATCGCTGCGTACCACTACTTCCGAATGTTTGACTCGTTCAACCACGCATTCGCCGGAACCGAGGGCAACAACGCAGATGCCTACAACGTCGGCTACCGCTACGTTGACTGGCTCCTCACCGTGCCGCTCCTCTTGGTCGAGACCGTTGCCGTTCTCGGACTTGCGATGGCACTTCAGCGTTCGCTCTTGAACCGCTTGGTTCCCGCAGCAGCTGCGATGATCGTTCTCGGTTACCCCGGAGACGCAAACATCGACCTCTTCGGTTGGACTGCAGAGGTCTGGCTGGTCCTCTCGACCATCCCGTTCCTCTACATCCTGTTCGTGCTCTTCGTTGAGCTCGGCAAGAGCCTCTCCAAGCAGTCGGCCGCGGTTCGCAAGAAGGTTTCGACCTTGCGTCTCGTCCTTCTCGCTACGTGGGGCGTTTACCCCATCACGTACATCCTCGGCATGACCGCAACGGACTTCAGTGCCGATGCGTTCGTCGCGCGTGAGGTCGGCTACACCATCGCTGACATCCTCGCGAAGTGCCTCTTCGGTCTCATCGTCTTCTCGATCGCACGTATCAAGTCGTCGGAAGACGACAAGGAATTCGCAAAGACCGAGTTCCGCGACTAAGCAGTTGCTTCACGGCGGGGGCGGGCTTCGGCTCGCCCCCGTTTTTTGTGTGCTGCAGTTTCGGTGTCGGGCTTGGGTGGCGCTGTGTAGGCTCGAACTCTTATGGCGCACATCGAACTTCCCCTTACCCAACCCTTCATTTCATTCATGTCGACGGGGGACTGTGAGGTCCGTCGGACGGTCCACTCGAGCGGTTTGCGGATACTGACAGAGCGTGTGCCCGGGTCGAGGTCGGTGACGATCGGTTTCTGGATCGGGGCCGGTTCCCGTGACGAAGATGCCGGTACCCACGGGTCGACTCACTTCCTCGAACACCTGTTATTCAAGGGCACGAGCACGCGCGACGCGTTCACTATTTCCGAGACGTTCGACGCGATGGGCGCCTATCACAACGCGCTGACGGCGAAGGAAAACACGTGTTACCTGGCGCGCGTGCGGTCGAGGGATCTGCCCGAAGCGGTTCGCGTTTTGGGTGACCAAGTGTCTAACTCGTTGTTGACCCCGGACGCGTTCGAGATGGAACGTACCGTCATTCTCGAGGAATTGGCGATGGCCGCTGATGACCCCGACGACGTCTGCGCAGAACAGTTCTTCACCGCAATCTTCGGTGACTCGCCGCTCGCGCGGCCGATCGGCGGGGCAGCTGCCGATATCGAGAATGCCCAACGAGATTCTGTCGTCGAGCATTACGCCGAGAGGTATCAGCCGCGTGATCTGATTGTCACCGCGGCGGGGGACGTCGACCATGACGCACTCGTGACGATGGTTCTTGATTCGCTCGTCGGTTGGTCGCTTAAGGACGATGCCCCCAGAGCGCGTCGGGCTCGGACGGAAGCCGCGATCACAG
>JANRET010000030.1:1917-8688 GCA_030725885.1 Microbacteriaceae bacterium
CGCTGCAGGATGTGCACCGCAGGCAGTGGCGGAAGTGGCGCAACTCATGCGTGACGGCCTCGAATCCATGCTCACGGTCTCTGACGCCGAGATGAAGCGGGCTCGCGGTCAGATACTGGGTTCCTCCACCCTGTCGCTCGAATCCACGGATGCGCGGATGAACCGTCTCGCGCGATCGGAATTCCTCGGTGAATTCCGTGACCATGACGAGGCCGAGAGATTGCTCGCCGCCGTGTCGACCGAATCGGTGACGGATCTTGCGCACACTCTGATTGCGGAATCCATGAGCATCTCGGCAGTCGGCGACGTCACGCCCGATGCCTTCGCTTCACTCGTGTAAAGCGCTCCCGCTCTGCTCGGCCCTTGCGCCGCTCGGCCCTTGCTCTGGGTCCCCTCTCCTCACTCCACTCCCGTTTTTTCACACACTTTCTGTTTGGGTTGCCAATTTTGCACACCAACCCGTATTGGGTGCCGGGTTCGCGTCCGAAAACCTGAATTGTGTGAATAAACGGGAGAGGGAAGGGGCATAACTCAGCCGTAAACCCCGGGGAGGTTTGTTTTGCGCCCGAAAATGCAGTTCGTGTGAATTATCGGCGCAACTGATACGTGCGCAGTTTCTTCAGCACGGACAAAACTTGTTGCCAGTCGTCCAACTGGTTGTAGGTCATCTCGACTACCTCGTACCCCGCATTTTTGAGCCAAATGGTTCGAGCCCGATCCCGCTCCCACGCATCGCGGTTGGCATGATGTTCCGCACCGAGCGCCTCTAGCACGACACCGTGCCCGATGAGGAAGTCGACGCGATATGGACCGATGGGGTGTTGCATGACATGACGGATTTTTGCCTGCATGAGCCGATAGCGAATCACGGACTCGAGTGGGCTCTCAGGGATCGAGGAACGCAGAGCGAGAAGTGCCCGAAGGTGCCGAGGGAGCCGTTCCTCGAGTTCGCAAAAATCGGCATCGCCAATAACTCGCTGGCGTTCGATTGCGTCGAGCAGAGCGAGCGACCATTCGGCGGGCTGGCAATGAAGGTAATCCTCGACCATGTCGAGGAGCGAAACGGATGCTCCTGTCGTCGCAAATTTTTGTCGCCGTCGGCCGGAACGTTCGCCCGCCACCGGCCGATTCGCCCGCAGGTGATAGTGGCGCGGGTCTTTCGCGGGGAGACCCCGAATCATCGCGGCGGTGGAACAAGTGAGAAACCCGTGGTCGATCAGTGCACGTCGCTCGAGTGGCGATACGGTGGTCAAGGCGAACCACCCTTTGCGAACGCGAATCACGGTTTCCGCGCGCATCGCGCTCAGCACCGCACCGCGACCGACCCCGAGTGCACGGAGTTGATTTGTTTTTGCAGCGCCCCCGCGCCGACGAAGTGCCACGTGAATGTCCATGAGGGAATTTTCGGCACGTCACGCTCCGGCCGCCGAGTGAAACCGGACATTCGGGGACAGAACTTGCCTTTCGGGGCTGGGGATTGCTCCGGACCTGCCTTTTTCCCACCTGTTTTTTCACACAAATCACTGTTTTGCCGGTGAATCAGGGCACTTCGGCAGGTTTGTGTGAAAAAACAGGTGGAACCACGCAAAGGGTGTGAAAAAACAGGTGGAAGTTCGGGAAGTAGGCTTAAGTCATGACGACGGTAGCGGTGGTGGGCGCGACGGGACGCCTCGGCACACAAATCGTTCGGGTCGTCGAGTCAATGGATGGGTTCGAGATTGTCGCCCGGCTGAACTCACAATCCGACCTGTCAGAAATGGACCGAGCCGACCTCGTCATTGACGTGACCCGCCACGACGTGTCGATTGCAGTTGTCGATCGCGCGGTGAGTAACGGGCAGCGAGTCCTCGTGGGAACCAGTGGTTGGTCGTCCGCGGCGATAGAGGCGAAGAGCCTCCCGTCGACGGCAAACGTCGTCTTCATTCCCAACTTCAGTGTGGGCTCGACGGTCGCAACGCACGTCAGCGCTCTCGTCGCGCGGTACATCCCGAACGCGCGCATCGACGAGACGCACCACGTGAACAAGGTTGACGCGCCGTCGGGAACGAGCACGCACACCGCCGAGGCGATTGCGGCCGCGCGCGCAGCAACACCGAACCAACCCGCGAAGCCGGGCGACCATATTGTCGCGGGAGTTCCCATCACGTCCCACCGCCTGCCGGACGCGATCGCAGAACAGCTCGTCACGTTCACCGGCAACGGCGAGACCGTGACGATTGGGCACGAAACTACCTCGCGCGATTCGTATGACAGCGGCATCGCCGCCGCCATTCTTTTTACCGCGACCACCGCCGGCGTAACCGTCGGCCTTGACCGAGTCCTAGGAATCCGATGAAAATCACCCGCACCATTATTGGCGTTGCCGTCATGTCCGTCCTGTTGGCGCTGTACATCGCGTTTGCGGCGTATCAGGCCGCGCTGCTGGTGCTCTCGGGCGAGCCATTCACTCTGGTTTACGGCCTCGCTCTGTTCGTCGCTCCGATTATTGGGATCTGGTCGCTGTTTCGCGAACTGAAGTTCGGGCGTGACGCGCAACGCATGTTGACCCACTACATCGCCGAAAAAGGTGAGCCGCAACTACCCGTCATCAATCGCCGCGATCTCGAGGCGGTCGACGCCGTTGTGGCCACTCCCGTGCCCGAGACCTGGCAGGACGCGCTCGTGCTCGGATTGACTCTCGACACCGTGAGCCGCCGACGCGAAGGGCGCGCGATGGTTCGCCAGGCAATAAAACTCTGGGCGGTAGACTCGCGAACATGACGCAGTCGGGACCTCGAGCAAAGCCGCTCAGCGTCGCTTACGTCATGCCCGTCCGAAATGATGCGCGATATTTGCGCACGGCGGTCGAGAGCATCATTGCTCAGAAAAACCCCACGGGGACACAGATTGTGGTCGCAATTGGTCCATCCGAGGATCGGACGCGGGACATCGCGAACGAATTGGCTCGCGAATTTCCGCTCATTCTGGTGGACAATCCGTCGGGTAGTGCGCCGGCGGCCTTGAACATCGCACTGCTGGCAACGTCTGCCGACGTGATTGTGCGCGTCGATGCTCACAGCGAACTGGAACCCGGGTACACAAAACTCGCGGTCGAGATCATCACGGAAACGCGAGCATCGAATGTGGGCGGCATCATGGAAGCTCGCGGGCATTCGTCGATTCAGAAGGCGGTCGCCTGGGCGTACGGCAATTTCATCGGACTCGGCGGCGGCCCGATTCACACGGGTGGTGTGGCTGGGCCGGCGGACACGGTGTACCTCGGTGTTTTCCGCCGCAACGACGTGCTCGAGGTCGGCGGGTTCAACGAACTGTTGGTTCGCGGCCAGGACTGGGACCTCAATGCTCGACTGCGCGAAAGCGGCAAGGTCGTGTGGTTCGATCCGCGACTCACGGTGGGGTACTACCCGCGGCGAGACATCGTGTCTCTCGCGCGACAGTTCCTCACGACGGGGACCTTCCGCGCCTACATTTTGCTCGCGAACCCAAAGCGGACGCGACTCAAATACCTTGTACCCCCCACGTTTGTGCTCTCGGCGGTGGTCGCGGTCATCGGTTTCCTCGCCAGGCTGAACGCCTGGTGGCTTCTGCCCCTGTTCGCCTATGCCGCGGTCGTGCTGGGTGGCGCGTGGCTTTCGAAGGGCCTCAGCCTCAAGTCCCGTATCGCCCTCATGGCGGTGTTACCGACGATGCACGTGTCGTGGGGTCTGGGTTTTTGGCGCGGCGTGTTCACCTTTCGCGGGCGCGACAACGATGTGCCGCTCAACACCGCCGCCATCTCTGTGCATTCGTAGGGACCCGCGTGGGCGGATAAACTGAACCGTTAGCCAGACGGGGAAGGATTCCATGAGCTCGATCGTGGTGTGTTCGTTTTATACGGATGATGAGTATTACCGAAACGAAGCGAAGGCTCTGAAAGCGGATCTTGACAAACTCGGGGTTGACTACGTTCTCGAAGAGATTCCCAAAAAACCGGGTCAGGACTGGGCGGATTTGTGCCGCCAAAAGGTGCCGTTTTTACAGTCGGTGTGCGAACGGTTTCCCGACAAGAAAGTCTTTTGGATTGACGTCGACTGCCGACTGTTGTCACTTCCCGACTACGTCCGGAATTCGAGCGCCGACATCATCGGTTTCCAGCGCGGCTTCGGGTCGTCGCTCACCATCGGTTATCAGAATCGCACCCGCTTTTGGGAACCGTGTTTTTGGGGGGTCGGGACCGGCACCAATGCCCGAAAGATGATTTCGGATGCGGCCGAGGTGGAACGTACGTCGGTGCTCAAGGCAACGGACGATTATTTCTTTGAGGACGGTTGGCGTCAGAACGCGGATTCTTTGACGTTCCAGGTGATCCCCTCCGCTGCGGTGTTCGGCAAGGGCGATCCGACGCTCCACGTCGAATCCTTTTTCGTCTTCGGTTCGTCGGGCAACGTCTCGGAGTTCAAGGGAAAGGTCGAGCAACACAAGTCGGCCTCGAAACTGTCGACGCGCAAGCGAATCGTCAACCTCGGAAAGAAGGTTCTGTCCCGGTTCCCTAAACCGGTCGCCCGCCGCTTGATTAACATCGCCGACCGTATCGGCGTGACCGCCATTTTGACAGGGCAAGGTTCGGTGGGCACAACCCTGTCGCGTCGAACCATCACCCATAAGATTCTGCGCGCCGGCTTTGACGGAAATGTCGCACAAATCGAGGAGTTCGCGACGCAACTCAATTCCTTGGGGGTGACCACGAAAGAGGAACGCGCGACCGTCATCGCCGCGAACACCTTTGCGCACTATGCGAGTCGAACGTCCGAGAAAGACGTGATTCTCACGTGGTGGGCGCGCCCATTCCCCGGAAACTTCGGAGACTGGCTCAGCCCCCTCATCATCGCGAACTACACCTCCGACCGAATTCTGTACCACTCGCCAACGGCGCCGATCGTCGAG
The DNA here is from genome assembly GCA_030725885.1 of Microbacteriaceae bacterium. Taxonomy (GTDB): domain Bacteria; phylum Actinomycetota; class Actinomycetes; order Actinomycetales; family Microbacteriaceae; genus MWH-TA3. The sequence goes on from JANRET010000030.1 coordinate 6,841, forward strand.
CCGCACCTCATCTCTACTGGGTCAATCGGGCGATTTATCACGCCGTCGTCGATCGTGATTGGTACGGGGATTTCTTCGGACGACGTCGAGTTGCACCCGAAGGCCCAGTACATGTCCGTTCGCGGGCCGCTGACGGCGAAACTCGTGCGCGAGTGCGGCGGACCGGACGTTGAATCGTTCGGTGATCCCGGCGCGATTATGTCGCGCATCATTCCGCTCGAGCGTCCGAAGAAGACAAACGGCCGTGTCGCCTTTATTCGACACTTCACCCACAACAGTCTGCCGATGCGACTTCCCGACCACTTCGAGGAACTGTCGGTGTTGTTGTCGTCCCCGAACAAGATCGCCGATTTCCTCGGCAACCTTATTCGATTCGATCGAGTCGTGACGAGCGCGATGCACGTTTTCATCGTCTGCCAGTCCTACGGCATTCCCTGTTCGCTCGTCACCTTCGAAGGGTTCGAAGATGCAGTGCACGGATCCGGACTGAAGTACGGGGACTATGCGATGGGAGTGGGGCTCGACACGGTCAGCCCCATTGCGATTCCGCTCGACCTGCGCAAGTATTCATTTGCCAACATCGAGCGCGACGACGTCGTGAGCGAATCGAAAAAGGATGAAATCATCGACGCTATCAATCGTGGTCTGACCGCGCTGGACAGTCTGCGTTAGCCCCATGATCTCTCTCGTGTCGGAGTTCCGGTCGGCGATGGCCGACCTCTTCCGCACACGCCGTGATTTCTGGGTCGTCGCCGGACTCGTCCTGTTCGGCGCGATGGTCTCGGCCGCCGAACTTCTTGCGGCACAACTTTTTTCGACCATCATCATTCCCGGCGACGGCCCGGCCCGCTCGACGAACGAAACGATCTGGCTTGCGATTGCCTTCCTCGCGGTGTTCGGCGGGCTGCGCTTTATGAACTTCGGGCAGAGCCTCTATCGGGTGAACGTGTTCGAAAAAGCTTTTCAGGGAACGTCGGCGTCGCGCGCGGGGGAGTCCTGGCGATGGGCAACCGCTATGGAACTCACGTCAATCCTGACGATGGCGGCTCGGATCATTGTCGTCTCCGCCGCACTCTTTCTGTTGTCGCCACTGTTCGCAGCAGCGAACCTGGCTATCGCGATGGTGGTTCTCCAGGTGTTCGGAATGACGTTGCAACGTCAACTCGTCACGCAACTGCGGTTTCGGGAACAGCAACTGTCCAACGACCCCGCGTCGAGCGCTGACAAGGTCCGAGCACGAATCAAGGCGGGGGAACTGGGTGCTTTGCTCGCGAGTGTCGGCGTCATGATTCTGATGGCGATTCTTATCGCGCTGACAATCCTGGGGATGATCCCTGCGGGTGCGGCGCTCGTATCCTTCCTCGCGGTGCGTATGATCGGGCAAATGTATTCGGGTATCTCAACGGGGCTGATGCGTTTCGCCCGCGCGCGAGTAAACAGTGATTAGGCCTGCACTCACGATCGCGTATTCGGTGGTGTCCGACGGGCTCGCGCGAATCGTGTTACCGCCGGCGAATCCATCCACCGAGATTCTCGTGATCGTGCAGGGCGACAAAGGTGCTGCTCCGAGACGAAAGGACGTCCGTGTCATCCGTTTGACGTCTCACGGGGTGGCGGTGAGCCGAAACGCGGCAATCCGCGAAGCGGCCGGAGAGGTTCTGGTGTTCGGCGAAGAGGATGTGACCTGGTTGCCCGGCGGTATCGCCGAAGTGGTCGCAACCTTTGACGACAATCCGCGCCTCGCCGTGCTGCTGGGCCGGGCACAGGATGAAACCGGCGCACTACGCAAGCACTATCCCGCCATTCGCGAAAGTGCGACCGTCTGGAATTCAGGTCGAGTCGGAACCA
>JANRET010000031.1 GCA_030725885.1 Microbacteriaceae bacterium
CGAAGTCCTCCACGCTCGCCAAGATTGGGGCGGTAACCAACTCGGTCGAAGTGGGTTCCGGTCGAGTGCTCACCATGGCACAAAACAAGCTGTTCAACGACACTCGGGAGGGCGGTGGCAAAAATTCCACCGCCGTGAATTTCTCTACCGATAGGGACTATGGCGGATCGAGCGGATTCCAGACAGGGTCAACATACAAAATCTTTGCGCTCATCACGTGGCTCAAGTCGGGCCGCGGGCTCGGCGAACTCGTAAATGCCGCCGAGTTCAAGAAAAATCAGGCGAAGTTCCTCGACACGTGCGAAGACGGCGGCGGACCGTGGGGCGGAACGTGGGAGTTCAAAAACGACTCCGCAGCGCCCAAGGTCGTTTCGGTGATGGACGCCACCAAATTCTCTATCAACTCTGCGTTCGCGTCAATCGCAGAACAGCTCGACCAGTGCGAGATTCGAAAAACCGCCGAATCACTCGGGGTTCATCGCGCGGACGGCTCGCGGGTGCAATCGAACCCCGCAGCAGTTCTTGGGACCAATGAACTCGCACCCCTCACCATGGCGAACGCGTGGGCGGGCATCGCCAACGATGGAAAATTCTGTGAGTCCATCATTCTTGACCACGCCGTCGGACCCAATAATGAAGAACTTCCTGGACAACCCGTCACGTGTAGTCAAGCGGTAGACCCTGAAGTGGCTCACGCGACAATCCTCGCGATGAAGGGTGTTATGAACGGTGGCACAGGTAACTCCTCTAATCCGCGCGATGGGGTTCCGATTATTGGTAAGACGGGAACCACCGACAACTCGACCCAAACCTGGATTGTCGTCTCAACGTCCCGCGTTGCAACGGCAACCTGGGTTGGGAATATCGTCGGAAAATTCCCCATGCGACAATTCCCCAACGGGTCGGTTTTTCGTCATCAGATAACCTCCTCGGTCATGCGCGCTGCCGATCGCATGTATTCCGGCGAAAAAGACTGGCCCGCACCCCCGTCGCGACTTCTGCAGGGCAAGGGAATCACGGTTCCGGCCGTTCAAGGTCTCAGTGTCGAAGAAGCAACAACTCTGTTGGTCGGGTTGGGACTGAAGGTCATCGTCGCCCAAGCTGAACCCTCCGAAATCGTCCCAATCGGATTTGTAACGAGAAGCTCACCCGGCGTGGGGAAAAAGCTCGCAGACGGGATGAAGGTCAAGTTGTATACCTCGTCCGGGCCGCTGGGGCTCACCATGCCCGATTTCATCACCACGTTGACGCTGGAGGCGGACGCGGTGACCTCTCTGACTGAGTCTGGGGTCTCAACGGTGACCGTGACGTGTTCGCAAACGAGCGATACGCTCGACCCCCGAATAGGACATGTCATTGGTCAATATCCTGTCGCCGGCACGGTGCAGTCACTCAGCGATTACGTGCGAATCACGATTCTGAGGACGAGTTGTCCCTAGTGAGCCTCCGTTCCGTTTTCGGCGGATTTGTCGCGGTTGGCGCTGGGCTTTTCGCCTACGGCGCATTAATTGAGCGGAACATGTTCGGTATTCGACACGAATCGATTGATGTCCTCGAACCAGCATCGTCGAACATCCGAGTGCTCCACTTGTCCGACATTCATCTAGCACCGTGGCAACAACGAAAGATTGACTGGATCCGTGGCCTCGCTGAACTTCGACCCGACCTCATCGTCATCACCGGCGACTCGCTGGGACACCGAGACGCGGTTCCGGAACTAGCGCGAGCGCTGTCCGCTTTTGCGGGGATCCCAGGCGTGTTCGTCCATGGCTCGAATGACTATTTCGCGCCGCGCATTCCCAACCCGTTCACGTATCTGATCCGCCCGTCCGAACCCGACGAATTCGGTGAGAAACTGGATACCGACGCACTCGATGCGGTCTATTCGTCTCTCGGCTGGCTCGACCTCAACAATGCGTCCGGTCGAATGTCGGTGAACGGTTCATCTGTTCTCGTCGCGGGAACCGACGATCCACATCTCAACCGCGACCGGCTCGACACCGTGGCGCTGTCACTGGACGAAGCGCTGGGGGAAAACGTCGACCCGGTATCCGCCATCGTGGGGGTCACCCACGCTCCGTACCGGCGCGTACTCGACTCGCTCACAACTCTCGGGGCGGACGTGATATTCGCCGGACACACTCACGGCGGGCAGGTCTGCATCCCGGGTTTAGGTGCGCTCACCACCAACAGTGACCTTCCGTTGTCCCTTGCTCGTGGTTTGTCCGTATGGAATCGAATCGACCGCAGCGCATTCCTGAACGTCAGTGCAGGCATCGGCACCTCAATTTTTGCTCCCGTTCGTTTCGCATGCCCGCCCGAGGCGGTTCTGGTGACTTTACGGGCGAAAGACATCGGGTACGCTTAGGGGTTAGTTACGGGGTGTGGCGCAGCTTGGTAGCGCGCGTCGTTCGGGACGACGAGGTCGCAGGTTCAAATCCTGTTACCCCGACAAAGGAGAAGGTCCGCCACACGGCGGACCTTCAACGTTTTTCTGGCCAGCTAGGAGAACCCGATGGTGATTCCGGCGTCCGCCATTTCGCGAATCGCCGCAATGGACGAATCGGTGTTCACACCCACGCACAAGTTGCTGAGGACGGTCACCGAATAGCCCGCCCGGTGCCCGTCCAGCGCGGTTGCACGAACACAATAATCAGTCGCGATACCGACGATGTCGATGTAATTCACGTGAGCCTTCGAGAGAACCGCATCGAGCGTTGCTCCGCCGGGAGTCTGTCCCTCGAAAGCGGAATACGCGGGAACCCCATCGCCCTTGTAAATTTGAATATCGATAAGCGCAGTTTCAATCGCCGGATTGTAGGCTGCACCCGTCGTGCCTTGAACGCAGTGCGGTGGCCAGGTCGACACCCCGTCGGGCTTCGCCGCGAAATGGCCCCCGTTGTCGCCCGTTGGCGAATGCCAATCGCGAGAGGCGACAATCATCGCGTACTGTTCACGATGGTCACGAACGTAGGCGGTGATAGCCGCTGCGGTGACATTTCCCCCTTTCACCGCGAGCGATCCGCCCTCGGTGAAGTCGTTTTGCACATCGATTATTAGCAGCGCACGCGCCGCCTGGGTTTTAGAAGGACGCAAGGTTCGTCCCACAGGAGTACATGCCGGCAACGACCTTGTCGATAGCCGCCGTTGCGTTGGAATTGACTTTTCCGCGCGCGACCACAACGAAGTACGTCCGCCCGCTGCGCTTGGTGTCGATTCGGCCAGCGAGAGCGTACACGCCCTTGATCCAGCCAGTTTTCGCTTGCACTTTTCCGCGTGCGACCGCAGCCGAGCCCGTGAATCGCGCAGCGAGAGTACCGGATTTCCCGGCGACCGGGAGCGCTTTGCCGATTGCGGAGAGGCGCTTGTCCCCCTCAAAAAATTGGGTGACCAGTTCGACGACGGCGCGGGGTGGAAGAAGATTCTTTGCCGATTCCCCGCTGCCATCGATGAAGGTCCCGCCGGTCATATCGACGCCGAAGGTGTTCAGGGAACTGAGCACCAGCTGTTGAATCGAGTCAGCGCCACCGTCGAAACCCGCTTCAACAGACGACGCACGCATAAGGAATTCGGCGAGAGTGTTGTCCGAATTCAGCAACATCTGGGATACCAAGGACGACACGGGTGCGGACCGAACCGAAGCAAGTTCGCGGGCATTGCTCGGGGCGCTTTGGAAGTCGATTTCGACGTCACCCTCCCCGTTCCCCGCCTGGGTGAGAGCAGAGACGAACGCACGCGCGGCCCGGCCCGCTGGATCGGTCGACCGCGGGCTGGTCTGGGCGCCCGGGTTGGCGCGGTCGCCGTCCACCATGAACGGAACGATACGCGGCTGATAGCCAATGGTTCGTTCGGATTCGGGCCAAGTCGGATGCCACGCGTCGTCAACGGGGAACATCGACAGGTCGATCAAAACGCGTGTGATGGTCGGGCTTTCGGGATACTTAGCCTGATAGGCGGCGACCGTTTGGGAAGCGAGTTCGGACAGGCTGGCGGCTCCGGAATACACGCTGGAAGCACCCGCGCGAAGGGTCGGGTCACCGCCACCAATCACGATCACGGTTCCCGCACTCGTCCCGTCTACCACTCGGGTTGTGAGGCGGCCCTTCGGACCCAGTGTGTCGAGTGCAACCGTGGCGGTCAGGAGTTTGACGACACTTCCCATCGCGATGGGCTTGTCCGCGTTGTCCGAGAGGAGTACTTTGCCGGATTCACCATCAATTGCAAGCGCCGTCTGAGTTCCAAGCGGTCGAACCTTTAGCGACTTACTGATGGAACACGTTCGAACGCCGTCTGGCTCGACGATTTGAGCGGGAAGTGGGCGCGCGTCGGCTGTGGGAACCACCTCGGGAACTTTCGACGCGGCCGAGACAAAGAAACCGCCGGCAAAAGACACTCCGGCGACGACAACTCCCACGAGTCCAAGCACGAGGAACGGGTTCGTTGGGCGCTTCGCTGTTGCCAGCGTCTCGCTTTGTTCCGTTGTCATCGCGTTGTCCTCCCCTACAGCCATCGTCTCGAGCCGACTACGAGGTTCGAACTCGTGACCTTCTGTTTACAAGACAGATGCTCTACCAGCTGAGCTAAGTCGGCGATAGCCCCAGAGTACCAAAGGCACTCCAGGGGCCGCAGTTACTACTGGGCGCCCGCCGCTGTAACGACCGCTCGGAGGAACTCTTCCGAACTGAACGGCAACGCCGCTGCGCGGTCATACGACGGGTTGAACTGTTTTCCGTTGATCAGGACGGTGGGTGTTCCCGTCACGCTGGTGAACTTCTTGTCCAGATTGTTGATGGCGATGTCCCCCGAGATGGCGCGTTCGGTGCTCGACTTTACCCAGTCCTTGAACGTCCCGTCATTGATGCACGATTCGACCTCTGGCCCCGCACCCGCGCCTGTTGCCAGGGCAATGAGCTCGTCGTCCGTCAATCCTTCTGTACCTTCGTCCGGTTGATTTGCGTAGAGGGCGTTGTGGAAATCAAGGAACGAGTTGGGGTAGTTGTTCGCCACACACCCCGCCGCGTTCGCCGCACGCAGCGAATATTGAGTTCCCTGCGATCGGTTGGTCAGAATCGCGATGGGGTGGATTTCGATGGTGGCGGCTCCCCGTTCCAACAGGTCCGCAATCACGGCGCTGTTGGCTTCTTCAAACTGGCCGCAAATCGGACACAGGTAGTCGACCCACAGTGCAATCTCGACGACATTGTTGGCGTTGGCTGGCGACGCCACGGGGCTCGCATCCGCTTCAAGCGCCGGGGTCTTCACGGCAACGTTTCCGCCGCCAATCTTGATTCCATCACTCTGCATATTGAGCGGTCCGGGACCCGCGGGTTGGAGTCCGGTCAGAATCACTGCGGCAAGTACACCGATTACGGTAACGGCAGTCACGCCCAGGCTCAATTGGATGAACAGACGGTTGCGCTTTTCGCGGGCGCTTCCTTTGAGTCGCATTTCGCGAGCCTTCTCGCGGGCCAGTTCGCGAGCTTGATTGCGTTTCGGGCGCTGTGCGTTCATAAAGGGTTTTCCTGACTTCAAAGCGCGCTGTGCGCGACTGTCGTGACAACTGCACTAGTTTATCGCGGATGCCGGTAACGGCAATTTGATGGGCACTCCAATGCGACTGTCGCCGCAGGCTCAGCGCTTGTCGCCGCGGAACATCGCAATTTCGTAGAGGGTGATTGACGTCGCAATTCCCGCATTGAGAGATTCTGTCGCCGCCCCAATCGGAATAGAAACAATCGCATCACAATTTTCCGTGACGAGTCGCGTCAACCCCTTGCCTTCACTTCCGACCACGATCAACAGTGGACGGTCGGCAATGTCAATGTGAGGGAGCGTCATGTCCCCATCCCCATCGAGCCCGATGACGAAAACCCCGCGCTCCTTGAACGCCTTGATGGTCTGGTTCAAATTTGACGCCATCGCTACCGGTAATCGGGCTGCTGCGCCCGCCGACGTCTTCCATGCCGCCGCCGTCACGCCGACGCTCCGACGTTGCGGGACGATGATGCCGTGCCCGCCGAAAGCGGCCGCAGATCGGATGATGGCGCCGAGGTTGCGAGGATCCGTGATTCCGTCGAGCGCGACGAACAGGGGAACCTCACCCCGGCCTTCGATGTAGTCGAGCAATTCGAGCGGGTGTTTATATTCGTAGGGCGGAACCGCCAGTGCAATTCCCTGATGAACCGAGTTCTCGCCACACAACCGATCCATTTCGGGGCGCATGATCTCGAGGATGGCGATCCCCTTTTTTGTGGCAAGCGCCAACGCTTCTTTGACGCGGTCGTCGAACTCGACCCGCGACGCGATGTACAGGGTCGTCGCGGGAACGTTCGTGCGCAGTGCCTCCAGCACCGAATTTCGACCGTTGATGACTTCGTTGTCGCTGTCCTTGCCGCGACGGACCGTGCGTTGTGGCGCCTTGGAGGACGTCTTACCGAAACGCTCGCGCGCTTCGGTTAGTCGCTCCTGGGCAATTTTACGTTTCCCGGCCGGGTGCCACGTGCGATCTTCTGCTTTGGGTGTGGGCCCGCGCCCTTCCAACGATCGGCGCTGTTTCCCACCAGAACCCTTGACGGGTCCCTTTTTCGCTTTTGCTGCTCCGGGTCGTCCTGGCTTAACCATTGATGCTCCATCGGGTTGTGTCGGCGCCGTCTTCCAGCGTTATTCCCGCGGCGTCGATATCGTCGCGAATTCTGTCGGCCGTCGCCCAGTCCTGGTCGGAACGAGCGCGGTTGCGTTCCGCCACGAGACGTTCAACTAAAGTCCCCAGCGCACCGGTCGCTGCATCAGCGGACCGATCCGAGCCATCAAGTCCGAGGACACTCAACATCGAAGCGACCTCGTTCGCGCGGGCACGGGCGGTTGCGTCATCACCCGAATCCATCGCCGTGTTTCCGGCGCGAACGGTGTCGTGCATAACAGCGAGTGCCGTGGGGAGCGCAAGGTCGTCATCCATCGCTGCGGCGAACGCTTCGGGAACCGTGGTGCTGTCAGATACTAGTTCGGTCGTCCGGGCGACGAATCCGCGAATGCGCTCCCAGGCCGCCGCTGCTTCCGCAATCGAGCCGTCATGGATGTCCATCGTCGATCGGTAATGAGGGGCAAGCAATAGATAGCGCGCGGTCGACGGGTTGGTTTGTGCCAACAGGTCGGAGGCGAGCAGAACGTTGCCGAGAGACTTGGACATTTTCCGGCCGTTCATCGTGACCAGACCGTTGTGCAGCCAGGTGGTCGCGAAATCGTCGCCCGCCGCACGCGATTGCGCCAATTCATTTTCGTGGTGAGGAAAACGCAAATCCAGCCCGCCGCCGTGAATGTCGAAAGCCGTCCCGAGATAGCGTGTCGCCATCGCCGAACATTCGATGTGCCAACCGGGGCGGCCCCGACCCCACGGGGAGTCCCACGACGCCGTTTCGGGCTCAGTGGGTTTGCGGCCTTTCCACAGGGCAAAGTCTCGAGAATCTTTTTTGCCGCGCTCGTCCGCCGCGGTGTCCGATTCGACGTCGTCGGGCGATTGGCGCGTCAGTTGGCCATAGTCGGGCCAGGACGCAACGGAAAAAAACACATCGCCCGTTTCGTCCTCCGCCGGATAGGCGTGACCGCGGTCAATTAATTTTGCGATCAACGAAATCATGTCAGGGATGTGCCCGGTGGCACGCGGCTCAACGGTCGGTGGAAGGATCCCCAGCGCCACAGCGTGGGTCGCGAATTCGCGTTCGACGCGGGCCGCGAGGGCCCACCATTCCTCGGCACCGCCAACCGCGAGAATCTTGTCGTCAATGTCCGTAACATTTCGGACAAGGGTCACCGTGAACCCGCGATAGGTGAACCACCGTCGCCACAGGTCATACACGAGTGCGCTTCGAAGGTGCCCGATATGGGGCGATGATTGCACGGTCGGACCACACAAATACATCCCGACCTCGCCCGATGTGCGCGGTTCAAAATCGCGCAGTGACTGCGTGACGGTATCGAACAGACGAATGGGCACGTGCCCATGCTACCGAGCGTTACCGAGTCGTCACGTGAGCGATGGCGATGGCGGTGATACCTTTGCCTTCGCCGGTGAAGCCGAGCCCGTCGGTCGTCGTCGCACTCACGGATACGGGGACACCCGTGATGGCGCTGAGGGTGCGTTCAATTTCGAGTCGGCGAGGTCCGACTTTCGGGCGGTTACCGACGATTTGGACCGACACTGATCGTGCGGCGAAACCCGCTTCGTCGAGTTTCTCGAGTGCGCCCCGAATGAACACTTCACCCCGCGCCCCCGCATACCGAGGGTCGTCAGTTCCGAACACGGTCCCGATGTCACCGAGCCCGCCACCAGCGAGAAGTGCGTCACAGAGGGCGTGCGCGACCGCATCGCCATCAGAGTGGCCCGAGAGTCCGATTTCCTCGGGCCATTCGATACAGCCGAGCCACAACGGAGTTGCGTTGCCGAAAGCGTGAGTGTCGGTCCCGAGCCCGACTCGTGCGGTTGTCGAAATCGCATCCACATCCGCTTCGACCGTGATTTTGTGGGCGCGTTCATCCCCCACAACCGTGCGGACTGTTCCGCCGAACGAACGCCACACGCTCGCATCGTCCGTGAACTCTCCGACCACGCCCGCGATTGCCGAGGCAAAAGCCGACGCGGGGAACCCCTGTGGGGTTTGGACGCGATGGAGCCGGGCTCGATC
>JANRET010000032.1 GCA_030725885.1 Microbacteriaceae bacterium
TGCTCGACGCCCGGCACGACTGTGTCGCGGCCCGCGGCGCCCGCCAAACCGAGGCCTCGGCCGTCACCGTCACGGCGACGGGATCACTGGCCAACGAACCGAACCGATCGGCGCTGCTTGCGCTCATCGGGAGGGGCGATGGCTAACCGTCCGCTCGTGTTCGGCATCCTCAACGTGACGCCGGATTCGTTTAGCGATGGCGGCCTGTGGACCGCACCCGACGCTGCTGTCGACCACGCTCGCGCACTGGTTGCGGCGGGTGCCGATGTCATCGATGTGGGCGGCGAATCGACTCGGCCCGGAGCCGAGCGGCTCGACGACGGCGAAGAACGACGTCGCGTCGAACCCGTCATCCGCGCGCTGGTCGCCGACGGGATTTCCGTGTCGCTCGACACGATGCGATCCGAGACGGCGCGCCTCGGCCTAGAACTCGGGGTGGACTACATCAACGATGTCTCGGGGGGTCTCGCCGACGCCGCGATGGCGGGTGTCGTTGCGGGGTCCGACGCCACATACATCGCGATGCACTGGCGGGGCGAGAGCGACGTGATGGACGACAACGCACGCTACGGCGATGTCACGCGGGACGTTCTGGCGGAGTTACGTGCACGGATCAATGCGCTGCTCGACGCCGGGATTACGCCGGGCAAACTGTGGACCGACCCGGGGCTGGGTTTCGCCAAGACCCCGGACCACAACTGGCAGATTCTGCGCGACCTGAACCAGTTCGTCGCTCTGGGGTATCCGGTGCTGCTCGGTGCTTCTCGTAAACGGTTCCTTGCTCCGTTCGGTGAACGACCCGCCGACCGTGACGAGGCCACCGCAACCATCAGCGTTCTCGCTGCGGAAATCGGTGTCGCGGCCGTCCGCGTCCACGACGTCCGGCGGACAGTCGACGCACTGCGCGTTCGCACCGCATGGAACGGGGGTGCACCGTGACGGACGAGATTCGCCTACGCGGGTTGCGTGCCTTTGGCCACCACGGTGTCCTCGACCACGAGCGCGAGAACGGCCAAGAATTCATCATTGACGTCGACGTGAGACTTCCGCTCGCGGAACTGGGTGACGACATCGGGCGCACCATTCACTATGGCGATCTTGCCGTCGCGGTTGTTGCCGCGGTCGAGACCGACCCGGTCGACCTGATTGAAACAGTCGCCGAGCGGGTGGCGGCCGTCGTGCTGGGGTTCGGCGCCCGCTCGACCCGGGTCGAGGTCCACAAGCCCTCCGCCCCCATCACCGTTCCGTTCGACGATGTATCCGTCGTGATCGAGCGGGGCGAATTGTGACGCGCGCCGTCGTGGCAATGGGTGCGAACCTGGGCGACCGCTCGGCCACGATTGCCGCCGCGATGGAACAACTGGGGTCGACCGACGGTGTCACCGTTGTTGGGGTGTCGAGCCTTCTGGAAACGGTCGCAATCAGGCCCGACGGACCCGACGACTCTCACCCGAATTATCTGAACGGTGTCGCTCTCGCGGACACCACCCTGTCCGCCCCCGCGTTGCTCGCGGTGTTACACGACATCGAAAACGATTTCGGTCGAACCCGAACGGAACGCTGGGGCGATCGAACGTTGGACCTCGACCTCATTGTGTTCGGGGACCACGTCGAGGACGGCAATCTCGTCGTCCCGCACCCGCGCGCGCATGAACGCGCGTTCGTTCTTGGGCCGTGGCTCGAACTCGACCCCGACGCGGCTATTCCTGGGCGCGGGTTCGTTCGCGACCTGCTCGCGGAGGTTACCTCGTGAAAAGGACGAACCTGCTGTTCCTGCTCGGGCTCACACCGATCGGATTCGGAGTCGGATTTGGGATCGATTGGGCGCTCGTGTCGCGTGGCGGAACCGCCATTCCGGTGCCGTGGACATTGTCGGTGAGTCTTGTGCTGATGGGCGTTGCCGTTGTCGCACTGGGTGCCCGTGTTCGTGCGGCCGTCAAACCAGTCACGGGCCGCCGCATCGACCCCATCGCCGCCGTTACCATCGTGCAACTGGCCAAAGCGTCGGCGGTGGGTGGCGCCCTGTTGTGTGGCGCAACAACAGGGCTGCTCGCGTTTGTCGCCACCCGACCGGTGGTCGTGGACACGGTTATTCCGTCTAACATTGGCGGTGTTGTCGCCGCACTTATTCTGGTTGTCCTCGCGCTCGTCGCCGAGAGCATGTGCGTGCTTCCCCCACAGGACCCGGACGGAGAACCCGCATGATGACACCGGGACGACTCGAGGTTGGGCTCGTCGGAACCGCGCCGGAACTCGTGATCATGGGACTCGCGCTCGCGGGCGCCGGGCATTTCCCGTGGGCCATCACTGAACCGGCCAAAGCGGACCGCGAACGTGTTGTGTCGTTGTTGCGCGGGGTGTCGATTCAGTCACCCGCAGAAGTCGTGGCCGCGACGCAACTCGTCATCATCGGAGCGGGTGAGGGTGAAACGGTCGCCGATATCGTCGAGTCGCTCGTCGACTCGTGGCGTCCCGGCCAGATTGTTGTACACACCTCCGCCGAATTCGGAATCGGCGTGCTCCAGCTGGCGACCAACAAGGGCGTGATCCCGCTCGCGATTCACCCGGTTCTGACGTTCACCGGAACGTCGCTCGATTTGCACCGGATGAAAGACGCGTACTTCGCGGTCACCGCTCCAGCCGTTGCCTTGCCCATCGCGCAGGCGCTCGTCGTCGAGATGGGCGGCGAACCGTTTGTTGTCGACGAGGACGACCGGGCCACTTATGCCGACGCGGTCGCGACGGTCGGGTCGTTCTCGCGTGCGATTGTCGACCAGGCCACGTTCCGGCTCCAGGAAATCGGGGTCGAACACCCGGGTGCGGTTCTGCGGGCGCTCGCGCACTCGGCGGTCGAAGAGGCGCTACGGGCATCGTCCGACGGCGCGATCGACCCCATTGGACGTTGGCTCGACGAGACGACCACCGAGGACGATGACTAGGACCGCAATCGTTCCGACGATGGGGGCACTGCACGACGGTCATCTCGCTCTCGTCCATCGCGCCCGCGAACTCGCCGATCGCGTCGTCGTGTCGATTTTCGTGAACCCGACCCAGTTCGGCGCGGGCGAGGACTTCGCCCGCTACCCCCGCACGCTCGACGCCGACCGTGTCCTGCTCGACGGACTCGCCGAGGTGTTCGTCCCGACCGTCGCCGAGGTGTACCCGACCGACAACCCGCCACCAGTGATTCACGCGGGGCCGATGGGGGATTTGTGGGATGGCGCCGCCAGACCTGGGCACTTCGACGGGGTCCTCACGGTCGTGAACCGCCTATTCGACCTCGTGAAACCGGACGTTGCGGTTTTTGGCGAAAAGGATTGGCAACAGTTGACGCTCATCCGCGTGATGGTCACCGAACGGCATGTGCCGATTGACATCATCGGTGTTCCGACAGTTCGCGAACCCAGCGGACTGGCGCTCAGTTCCCGCAATCGATTCCTGAACCCTGACGAGCTCGAAAAAGCTGCACTTCTGCCCGTGGTCCTCCGGCAGATCGCCGAATCCGGCGGAACGTCCGAATCGATCATCCGCGGCGCGGCCCGGCTCGATGACGCCGGTTTCATGGTCGATTACCTCGACGTTGTCGACGAGAACACGCTCGAGCCAACCATTGATTCCGCCAACGCCCGCGCGATTATCGCGGCCCGGCTCGGGTCCACCCGGCTCATCGACAACATGCCCGTGGCGCCAGCAGCTGAACGGTAACCTTGACTAGTACCAGAAGGGGCGCCATGACTGACGAGACCGAACTGTCGGCCGACGAGATTAGTGAACAGAAGGCTGTTCGTCTCGCCAAGCGCGCCACCCTTTTAGAAACCGGTGAGGCGTACCCCGTCTCGGTTCCCGTTACGGACACCATCGGTGCTGTTCGCGCCGCTCACCAGGGTCTCGACGTCGACGTCGCGACCGGTGTGACGGCGGCTCTCGCCGGTCGAATCGTCCACTCGCGCAACACGGGCAAGCTCTGTTTTGCCGCCCTGCAGTCGGGCGATGGCGAGCGTATTCAGGCGATGCTGTCCCTCGACGTTGTTGGCGAGCACGCCCTCGAGCGCTGGAAAGACCTTGTCGACCTCGGCGATCACGTGTTCGTCAAGGGCGAGGTCATAACGTCCAAGCGCGGTGAGCTGTCGATTCTCGTGTCGGAATGGCAGATGGCGGCGAAGTCGCTGCTGCCGCTGCCGAACCTCCACGCCGAACTGGGCGAAGAAACGCGGGTGCGCCAGCGCTACCTCGACCTCATCGTGCGCGACCAGGCCCGCCAGAACGTCGTGACCCGCGCGAAGGCGATGGCGTCCCTGCGCGAGACGTTCGCCAAACACGGCTTCCTCGAGATCGAAACCCCCATGCTGCAGACGATGCACGGTGGGGCCGCCGCGCGTCCGTTCGTCACCCACTCGAACGCGTTCGACATGGAACTTTTCTTACGCATCGCCCCCGAACTGTTTCTCAAGCGCGCGGTGGTGGGCGGAATCGAACGTGTCTTCGAGATCAACCGCAACTTCCGCAACGAGGGTGCCGACTCGACGCACAACCCCGAATTCGTGATGCTCGAGTTTTATCAGGCGTACGGCGACTACAACACCGTTGCCGACCTCACGCAAGAGTTGATCCAGGACGCGGCCGTTGCTGTCGCCGGTTCGCACGTTGTCACCTGGAACGACGGCACCGAATACGACTTCGGTGGTGACTGGGCACGCATCTCGATGTTCGAATCGCTCAGCACCGCGGTTGGAACCGAGATCACCCCGGAAACCCCGATGAAGAACCTCGAGACGATGGCCAAAGCCGTCGAGATCGAGGTCCAACATCCGACCCACGGGAAACTCGTCGAGGAACTCTGGGAACACCACGTCAAGGGCGACCTCGTTCACCCCACGTTCGTCATGGACTTCCCCGTCGACACGAGCCCGCTCGTGCGCGAACACCGATCGAAACCCGGCGTCGTTGAAAAGTGGGACCTGTATGTTCGCGGGTTCGAGCTTGCGACCGGCTATTCCGAGCTGGTCGACCCCGTCATCCAGCGCGAACGATTCGTCGAACAGGCGAAACTCGGCGAACGCGGTGACGTCGAGGCGATGCGGCTGGACGAAGAATTCCTGCGCGCACTCGAACACGGAATGCCCCCGACCGGCGGTCAGGGCATGGGAATCGATCGGTTGCTCATGGCGCTGACCGGGCTGGGCATTCGCGACACCGTTCTATTCCCGCTGGTCAAGTAGGAGACATCGTGATTCAAGACTTCTGGCTCAATGCCATCTTTTCGCTCGTGCCGACGATTCTGATCGGGCTGATTTTCTGGTTCATCATGCGCAGCATCCTGCGCGCCGATCGCACCGAACGCGCCACACTCAAGAAGTACGAGGCCGAAGAGCGCGAGCGTCGCGGGCTTCCGCCGAAGGAGTAGCTAGCCGCGGTCCTCGGGAACGGCGATCTTCCACAGCAGTTTCGACGGAACATACGTCGTCAGCCAGACGGCCGAGTCCGGACTCGTGCGTCCGACCGGTTCGGGTAGAGCCTTCGTTTCGATTTCGAACAGCGCGATGGGGGCGTTTCGTCGTTTTCCGACTTTCACCGCGGCCATCGGGTCCTCGTGCATGTGGACGTAGAGGCGCTTCTGAGGCAGAAGGCCTTCTTTGCGGTCGAGAATCGCGTCGAGGTTGTATTCCGGCGTCGCGTGATACAGATACTGCGGCGCCGTGTTTAGGTCGATTAGGTCGATTAGGTCGATGTGGACGTTCGGATTGCTGTGCCCGTAAAACGCGCGCGCCCTGGTGCCATCAATCGACAGTTCGAAGCGGTCGTTTCCGTCCGGACCTACTTCGCGCAGGACGTCGTCGACCGTCGCCTCGATGTCGTCCACGGCGAGGCGCGTGACAATGTCAGTCAAAGGAAGCCAGCCGACGGAGTCGAGCTCGACATCGGTCGCGTGACGCAAGATAAAGGCGATGGCGCCGCCGAGGCGCTGCGAGTTGTTGCGGGACATTCTTCGATCGTACGGTTTCGGCGCCGGGCGCGTTCACTGCCCCCGTTTTGCCCTCGGCGAAATCGCCCCACGGCCTCGAATCGCGTTGTTACCCTCGCAGTAATGGCACGCAACTGTGTGCGAAGGAGATGACGCGATGTTTGAACGTTTTACGGACCGGGCCCGTCGAGTGGTCGTGCTTGCCCAAGAAGAGGCCAAGCAGCTCAACCACAACTACATCGGCACCGAGCACATCCTGCTCGGTCTGATTCGCGAGGGCGACGGTATCGCCGCAAAGGCGCTCGCCGAACTCTCGATCTCGATCGACAACGTTCGTGAACAGGTTCAGGAAATCATTGGTCAGGGCCAGACCGCCCCGACCGGACACATTCCGTTCACGCCCCGCGCCAAAAAGGTTCTCGAACTGAGCCTCCGCGAAGCGCTGCAGTTGGGTCACAACTACATCGGCACCGAGCACATCCTGCTGGGTCTCATTCGTGAGGGCGAGGGCGTCGCCGCCCAGGTTCTCGTCAAGCTCGGTGCGGACCTCACGCGTGTTCGCCAGACCGTCATCCAGTTGCTCTCGGGTTACCAGGGCAAGGAATCTGCCGTTGTCGGTGGAACCGAATCGACGTCGTCCGACAAGGGCTCGACAATTCTCGACCAGTACGGCCGCAACCTGACGCAGGCGGCGCGCGACGGCAAACTCGACCCCGTTATCGGGCGCGAAAAGGAAATGGAACGCGTCATGCAGATCCTTTCCCGTCGCACCAAGAACAACCCCGTGCTCATCGGTGAACCGGGGGTCGGAAAGACCGCCGTCGTCGAGGGCCTCGCCCAGTCGATTGTGAAGGGCGAAGTTCCCGAGACTCTGAAAGACAAGCAGTTGTACACGCTCGACCTCGGCAGCCTCATCGCCGGTAGCCGCTACCGCGGTGACTTCGAGGAACGCCTCAAGAAGGTCACCAAGGAAATCCGCAACCGCGGGGACATCATCGTTTTCATTGACGAGATCCACGCGCTCGTGGGCGCGGGTGCAGCGGAAGGTGCGGTCGACGCGGCCAGCATCCTCAAGCCGATGCTCGCGCGCGGTGAACTGCAGACCATCGGCGCGACCACGCTCGACGAGTACCGCAAGTACTTCGAAAAGGACGCCGCCCTCGAGCGCCGCTTCCAACCCGTGACCGTCAACGAACCGTCGGTCGCGCACACCATCAACATCCTCAAGGGACTCCGAGACCGCTACGAAGCGTTCCACAAGGTGTCGATCTCGGACGCGGCACTGACCGCGGCGGCGACCCTCGCCGACCGTTACGTGCAGGACCGCTTCCTGCCCGACAAGGCGATTGACCTTATTGACGAGGCCGGCGCGCGCCTGCGTCTATCGATTCTGTCGTCGCCGCCGGAACTGCGCGAATTCGACGACAAAATCGCCGCGGTTCGTAAGGAGAAAGAAAAGGCGATCGAGAACCAGGACTTCGAAGGCGCGGCCAAGTCGCGTGATGAGGAAAAGAAACTGCTGGGTGAACGCCTTCGCCTCGAGAAGGAATGGCGCAAGGGTGACAAGGGTGAACTGGGAACCGTGGACGAAGGCATCATCGCCGAGGTCCTCGCACACGCGACCGGTATCCCCGTGTTCAAGCTGACTGAGGAAGAAAGCGCCCGTCTGCTCATGATGGAGAAAACGTTGCACCAGCGCGTGATCGGCCAGGAAGAAGCCATCTCGGTTCTGTCCAAAACCATCCGCCGAACGCGTGCCGGGCTCAAAGACCCGAAGCGTCCGTCAGGATCGTTCATTTTCGCCGGTCCGACCGGTGTCGGTAAAACCGAACTCGCCAAGGCGCTCGCGGAATTCCTGTTCGACGACGAAGACGCTCTTATCGCGCTCGACATGTCGGAATACGGCGAAAAGCACACCGCGTCGCGACTGTTCGGTGCCCCTCCCGGGTACGTCGGATTCGAAGAGGGCGGACAGCTCACCGAGCGCGTTCGACGCAAGCCGTTCTCGGTCGTCTTGTTCGACGAGATCGAGAAGGCGCACCCCGATATCTTCAACTCGTTGTTGCAGGTGTTGGAAGAGGGACGTCTGACGGACGGTCAGGGTCGTGTCATCGACTTCAAGAACACCGTGATTATCATGACGACGAACCTGGGAACGAAAGACATCACCGGCGGCCCCGTCGGGTTCACGCTGCAGGGCGACTCGGAACAGTCTTACAAGGCGATGCGCTCAAAGGTCATCGAGGAGCTCAAAAAGCACTTCAAGCCCGAGTTCCTCAACCGTGTCGACGAGACCATCGTGTTCCCGCAGTTGTCACAGGACGAACTGCTGCAAATCGTGGACCTGTTCGTCCGTCGTCTGCGCGAGCGCATGCTTGACCGCGACATGACTCTCGATGTCACCGACGCTGCTCGTCGTCAGTTGCTCACGATTGGTTGGGACCCGATGCTCGGTGCCCGCCCGTTGCGTCGCGCGATCCAGCACGAGGTCGAAGACATGCTGTCAGAGAAAATCCTCAACGGGGAACTCTCAATTGGCCAGCACGTCCTCATCGACTTTGAGGGTGACGAATTCACCGCGGTGATGACCGGCTCGATTCTTCCGGTGGAAGAACCCGCGAAGGGTCGTGCGTCGAAATCGGCGAAGGTTCCGGCGGATTCGGACAGCGATGTTGTTGCTCCGGAC
>JANRET010000033.1 GCA_030725885.1 Microbacteriaceae bacterium
TGAACACGCCCGAGATGGGCATTCACGGTGTGATCGAGTTCGGCAACCGCCTGCTAACCATCCTGCTCATGGTGATTGCAGTGGCGGTTTTAGCAGTGCTCTGGCATGTTCGTAAAGAACGTCGAGACCTGTGGTGGATGGGTGTGGCACTACTCGTGGTCGTGCCGGTGCAAGCCGTAATCGGCGGGATCAGCGTGTGGACGCAGCTGAACCCCTATGTCGTTGGACTGCACTTCATCGTCTCGGTTGCGGCGACGGTGGTCGCGATGGTAATCGTGCTTCGGGTTCGCGACCGCGATGTGGTCGCGAACGTTCGAACAATCCCGGCGTTGTCGTGGTTGATTGGCGCCGTCACCGCAATCGGCATCGTTTTCGGGGTGCTGACCACCGGTTCTGGACCCCACGCCGGCGATGCCAACGCTCCGCGAAACGGTTTGAATTCTGAACTATTGCAACACATACACGCATGGTCGGCGTACGCCTCTGTCGCACTCGTCGTTGTGGCCATTCTTCGTTCCGAGGGCCGACTTCGGCGATCATGGCTTGCCCTAGCCGGAGGTTTCGTTTTCCAAATTGCGATCGGGATTACTCAGGCGCGAACGGGGCTTCCGGTCGAACTCGTCGGAGTGCACGTGCTCGCTGCGATGGTGGTCACCGCTCTGGCCACGTCAGCTGTTTATCGAAGCGCGACGAGCGGGTCAATCGCAACCGCGAGGAACAGGGCCGTCAAGTAGGTATTACTCGCGTGAAAAACGCGCATCGGGTTAGCCGCGGCGCCGACAACGGTCTTGTTGTACAACAGGTGGGTTTCCACGATGAACCAACCACCCGCGACTAGCGCGACGACCGTGTAGACGATCCCCATTGGCGCGACCGTAATCGGTACGAGGGACGCAACGACGGTCGCCCAGGCGTAGAGAATCACTTGCAGTCCGACGGCGACGGTCGGTCGGAGAACACTGAGCATCGGGACGGACGCTGCTGCATAGTCGGCTGCGTACCGCAGGCTCAAAGGCCAATAGTGTGCGGGCGTCCACAGAAACACCACGACGAACAGAATCCATGGCGTCAGGGACAATTCCCCCGTCACCGCCGTCCACCCGATAAGAACCGGGAAGCAACCGGCAATTCCACCCCAGACAATGTTTTGCTCGGTACGACGTTTGAGCCACAGGGTGTACACGAAGACGTAAAAAAGGATGGCGGCAAGAGCCAAGGAGGCGGCCAAGAGATTGGCCACAAACGACAGGATCACAAGCGACGCGATGCCGATCGCCCACGCGAATACCAACGCCTTGGTCGGGCTGATGTCACCCGTCACGATGGGTCGCCCCTTGGTGCGCGCCATCATGACGTCGATATCGCGATCGATGTACATGTTGAATGCGTTCGCTGACCCGGCGCTCAAAGCGCCTCCGATGAGGGTGCCCAGCACTAGTCCGAGGTTGGGGAATTCACCCGCGGCGAGCACCATCACGGGTGCCGTCGTGACCAGAAGAAGTTCAATCACGCGGGGTTTCATCAGCGCCAAATAGAAGCCCATCCGACGCACAGACCGTGCAACGATGCGGTTAACCACCGCGGGAGGTGGGCTCGACGGTGTCACTCGAACAGTCTATTCTCTGCCAGCGCACCTAAATCCCGATAGGCTAAACCCACCACCCACCGTGGTCACCGTGTGCCATCGATGTCACCGTGTGACACGTCGAGGTGGGTTCCCTCATCGGAGATTGGACTGCCCATGACCACGCTGAACTGGACCGAGTTGGACACCCGCGCCGTTGACACTGCACGGCTACTCGCCGTGGACGCGGTGGAGAAGGTGGGAAATGGACACCCCGGAACAGCGATGTCTATGGCGCCGGTTGCATACCTGCTGTACCAAAAAGTAATGCGACACGATCCGCGCGACGGCGATTGGCTCGGCCGCGATCGATTTGTTTTGTCCATTGGTCACTCGTCACTCACCCAATACACGCAACTCTTCCTTGGCGGTTTCGGGCTCGAGCTCGACGACCTCAAGGCTTTTCGGACGTGGGGGTCAGCGACCCCTGGGCACCCCGAATTCGGTCACACGAACGGAGTTGAGATAACTACGGGACCGCTCGGGCAGGGTCTCGCGTCGGCCGTTGGTATGGCGTACGCGCAACGGTTTGAGCGTGGATTGTTCGACCCGGAAGCGCCCGCCGGTTCGTCACCCTTCGATCACCACACCTATGTGATTTGTGGCGACGGAGACATGCAAGAGGGAGTTACCGCCGAAGCGTCATCGCTCGCAGGTCACCAACAGCTGGGTAACCTCGTGGTGATTTACGATTCGAACCAGATTTCCATCGAAGACGACACCAACATCGCCTTTAGCGAGGATGTCGCTGCACGTTATCGTTCCTACGGGTGGGACGTCCACGAGGTTTCGTGGCGGACATCCGATGGCTACGTTGAGGACATAACGGCGCTGTACGCCGCAATCGTGGCGGCACAGTCCGAGACGCTCAAACCCTCCTTGATCATTCTGAAAACAATCATCGGATGGCCGGCGCCGACCAAGCAGAACACGGGCAAGATTCACGGCTCGGCGTTGGGAACCGACGAGGCTCGGGCCACGAAAGAGTTAATGGGCTGGGACCCCGATCTCTCGTTCGTCGTGCCCGACGGAGTCCTCGAGCACACCCGCTCGTTAAGAGACCGATCGTCAGTCACGCGTTCCCATTGGCAGGCTTCTTTTGATGCATGGGCCGTGGCTCACCCCGAGCGGGCTACCTTACTGTCGCGATTGCAGTCTGGGGTCTTACCCGAAGGCATCGACGACGTCCTTCCGTCATTTGAGGCGGGCACATCTCTGGCAACTCGTGCGGCGAGCGGAAAGGTGCTGAATGCTCTCGCCGCCGCGATGCCGGAACTGTGGGGTGGGTCTTCTGACCTCGCCGAGTCGAACCGGACCACCATCGATGGCGCTGCATCATTCGTCCCCGCCGAGCACACAACCGCACACTGGAGAGCCGATCCTTACGGTCGCGTGTTGCACTTCGGAATTCGCGAACACGCGATGGGAGCCATCCTCAACGGCATCGCTCTTCACGGACCGACTCGAGCCTACGGTGGGACGTTCCTGATTTTCAGCGATTACATGCGTCCCGCGGTTCGGCTCGCGGCTCTGATGAAGACACCGTCCATTTTCGTCTGGAGTCACGATTCGGTTGCCCTGGGCGAAGACGGACCCACACATCAGCCGATTGAACAATTAGCGACTCTTCGGGCGATTCCCGGTCTTGATGTGGTCCGACCGGCGGATGCCAACGAGACCGCGTGGGCGTGGAAATCGATCCTAGCTCGACGAAACGGCCCCGCGGGAATAGCGCTGTCGAGGCAGAACCTACCCGTGTTTGAACGAGGTTCCGCGGCAACGTCAACTGAATTCGCACCCGCACAACTCGCGGTGCACGGTGCTTACACGCTCGTTGACTCCCCCACCGGAACCATCGACGTGATCATCATTGCAACCGGCTCCGAGGTCTCCCTTGCGGTGGACGCGCGGATTCTATTGCAGGCCAAGGGAATTGGTGCGCGTGTCGTGTCGGCGCCCTGTCTCGAATGGTTCGACGAGCAAACCGACGTCTATCGCGAATCGGTGCTGCCGTCCGCTGTCACCGCACGCGTGTCCGTAGAGGCGGGACTGTCGTTGGGTTGGGCGCGTTATGTTGGCGCCACCGGACGGTCAGTATCGATTGAACATTTCGGTGCGTCCGCCGATTATCAGACCCTGTTCCGCGAGTTCGGAATGACCGCTGCTGCTGTGGTTGATGCGGCCGAAGCTCAACTGCCCTAATCGAAAGGTTCACCTCGTGACCAGCCCCACTCAACAACTATCCGATGTCGGAGTCTCCATTTGGCTCGATGATCTTTCTCGAGATCGAATCGAGTCGGGTTCGTTGGAATCGTTGATCGCGACGCGCAACGTTGTTGGCGTGACCACCAATCCAACTATCTTCGCCTCGGCGTTGGCGACAGGAAAAACCTATGCGCCACAATTGGCGAAACTGGCGGCGCAGGGGGCGTCCGTAACCGAAGCCGTCTTCGCGGCGACCTGCGACGATGTTTCGGCGGCATGCGACATTTTCCGGACGGTTTATTACGCGACGGATGGCCGAGACGGTCGCGTGTCGATTGAGGTCGAACCGACACTCGCATTTGATGCGGGAGCGACAATCGTGCAGGCGAAGGAACTCTTTGCGCGAGTGGGCCGTGACAATGTCATGATTAAGATTCCCGCCACTCTGGAGGGTCTCGAGGCCATCACTGCTGTTCTCGGTGAAGGTATCAGCGTCAACGTGACTCTCATCTTTTCGCTTGAGCGTTACGCCCAGGTCATCGACGCCTATCTTGCCGGACTTGAACTGGCGCGAACAAACGGACACAATCTCGCGACAATCCACTCGGTGGCCTCGTTCTTCGTCTCACGAGTTGACACGGAAATCGATCGTCGACTTGTCGCCGAGGGTAGTGAGGCCGCACTCGCGTTAAAGAGCGCGGCGGGCGTCGCTAATGCACGGCTGGCATATGAACTATTCGAACAATCGTTTGCCACGGATCGTGCGCAAGCCCTCATCGCTACAGGAGCTCACCGTCAGCGTCCGCTCTGGGCATCGACCGGAGTCAAGGACCCCACGCTTCCGGACACGCTCTATGTGACAGAGCTCGCTGCGCCGGCGACGGTCAACACGATGCCCGAGAAGACACTTGAGGCGACTTTTGATCACGGCCCCATCCACGGCAACGCCGTTTCTGGAACCTTTGACGATGCGCGCGGAACAATCGCGGCAATTGAAGCACTGGGCATCTCTCTCTCCGAAGTAACGAACCTTCTGGAGCGTGAGGGTGTCGACAAATTCATCGTGTCGTGGAATGAACTACTCGACATCGTCACTGCGGCGTTGGAATCTGCCCGATGATTCACGTCTCGGTGGCCGGTTGCGCCGCGGATGCGGCAGATCGGTTGGTACCGGGGTTGGTCGCGGACAACGTCGCGACACGACTCGATGGGGGCGATGCGACCCTCTGGGGAGAGAATGCTCGGGCCGAGGCGTCAATCCGGCTTGGATGGGTTCACGCGGCATCACATTCGCACGAACTCGTCACTGAGATCGAGGAGTTGCGGGACGAGTTTCGAGCACGGGGACTGAACCGAATTGTCTTGTGCGGAATGGGCGGGTCGTCTCTGGCGCCGGAAGTCATCACCCAAACCGCCGGCGTCGCGCTCGTTGTTCTGGATTCGACGCATCCCGAACAGGTTTCGCGGGTCGTCGACACCGACCTTGAAGAGACCGTTGTGGTTATCTCGTCAAAATCCGGTTCAACAGTGGAAACCGATTCCCACAAGCGCGCGTTTGAGCTCGCGTTCACGAGTCGCGGAATTGACCCGGTGAGCAGAATCGTTGTGGTTACGGACCCGAACTCTCCCCTCGATCAATCAGCGCGGGAAACGGGCTATCGAGTCTTCAATGCGGACCCGACGGTTGGCGGTCGATATTCGGCTCTCACCGCTTTTGGGCTCGTTCCGTCGGGTCTCGCCGGCGTCGATATCGGCGAACTGCTGGACGACGCACGAGATGTCGAAGCGGGCCTGCTCGCGGATTCACCGGCGAACCCCGCATTGATTCTGGGTGCAGCGATGGCAGGCACACAACCGCGCCGCGACAAACTGGGAATTGTCTCGGCGAAATCTTCCATTGTCGGAATCGGAGACTGGATTGAGCAACTCGTTGCCGAATCGACGGGGAAAAATGAAACCGGCGTCCTTCCGGTCGTGTTGGAGCCGCGCGCGATCGACCTTCGCGCTCCCGATCTTCTGACCGTGAATATCGTCGACGATGCCACGCCGACGGAAATCGATTCCGTGACCGTCGCCGGTCCGCTGGGGGCACAGTTGTTGCTCTGGGAGATCGCGACCGTCGTCGCGGGTCGACTGTTGGACATCAACCCCTTCGACCAACCCGATGTCGAATCGGCAAAGGTCGCCACACGGACGTTCTTGGAGGGGACCCCTCTTCCCCCCGTTCCCTTTGGGGTCGACGGTTTGAGCGAACTGAGTGCGGTGGGGTACGAGCCTCAGGCGACAACAGCGGTCGACGCAGTTCGGGAGTTGTTGGACCAGTGTGAACCGGCCGGTTATGTGTCGGTGCACGGTTACGCGGATCGGGACGCGGGTTCTCACCTCGAGTCGTTGCGGGATGTCTTTGCCATCGCCTCGGGCGGTCGACCCACGACGTTCGGGTGGGGACCTCGGTTTCTGCATTCCACGGGCCAGTATCACAAAGGCGGCCCGCGACAGGGCGTGTTCATTCAGATTCTTCAGCGACCGACTGTCGATCGCGAGGTGCCGGGACGACCGTTCACCTTTGGCGAGTTGATGGGGGCACAAGCCCGCGGTGACGCCACCGTGCTGTCTCAGCACGACCGGCCTGTCTTGACCCTAACGGTCACGGGTAAAGACGCTCTGGTGTCATTGATTGCCCGCCTTCGGACGCTCGGTAAGATTTCGTGACCTTCGTCAATCCGCTTCGTGACCCTGAAGATCGTCGACTGGGGCGAATCGCAGGACCGTCGGGGCTCATCATTTTTGGCGTCACAGGCGACCTCGCTCGCAAAAAGTTGATGCCCGCGGTCTACGACCTCGCGAACCGAGGGCTTCTGCCTCCCGGGTTCGCACTCGTCGGTTTTGCCCGCCGCGACTGGGCAAACCAGGACTTCATGGAAGTGGTTCACGAGTCGGTGAAACAGTATGCACGAACCCCCTTTCGCGACGATGTGTGGCGTCAATTGTCCGAGGGCATTCGCTTCGTCGCTGGTGACTTCGACGATAACGAGGCTTTCGACCGCCTGGGAGAGACAATCGCGGAACTTGATCGGGACCGAGGCACCATGGGTAACCATGCGTTCTACCTGTCGATTCCACCACGGTCCTTTCCCCTGGTGACCGAACAACTACGGCGCTCGGGACTTGCCACGCCAAAGGATAACGAATGGCGCCGTGTCGTCATTGAAAAGCCGTTCGGGTCCGATCTGTCGTCAGCACGCGAATTGAATGCTGTCGTGGAATCGGTATTCCCACCAGATGACGTCTTTCGTATCGACCACTATCTGGGCAAAGAGACGGTGCAGAATATTCTCGCGCTTCGCTTTGCCAACATGTTTTACGAACCGATTTGGAACGCCAACTATGTCGACCACGTTCAAATCACCATGGCCGAAGATGGCGGAGTCGGTGGTCGCGCCGGCTATTACGACGGAATTGGCGCGGCGCGCGATGTCATTCAGAACCATCTGCTGCAATTGCTTGCGCTGACGGCGATGGAGGAACCAGTCTCGTTCGACGCTGCCGATCTGCGCGCAGAGAAGGAGAAAGTGCTCTCGGCAATCACGATACCCGCTGACCTAGAGCGGGGTACCGCACGCGGGCAGTACGCGGGTGGGTGGCAGGGCGGAGTCGAAGTACCTGGCTTTCTCACGGAAGAGGGCATGAACCCCGATTCGACCACCGAAACATTCGCGGCAATGCGGCTCGATATCGACAACCGTCGTTGGAGTGGGGTCCCCTTCTACCTCCGAGCGGGAAAAAGGTTGGGGCGCCGCGTGACTGAGATTGCGGTCGTCTTCAAGCGCGCACCTCAGTATCTGTTCGAAAAGAGCCAGATCAGCAGCCTGTCACAAAACGCACTCGTCATCCGTGTCCAACCCGATGAGGGTGTCACAATGAAGTTTGGATCGAAAGTGCCCGGAGCCGGCATGCAGGTGCGTGACGTGACGATGGACTTCGGCTATGGACACGCTTTCACCGAGGAAAGCCCCGAGGCGTATGAACGGCTGATTCTCGATGTACTTCTTGGCGACCCCCCACTGTTCCCTCGCCACGAAGAGGTGGAGCTGTCGTGGAAAGTTCTCGACCCCATTGTCGAGTTCTGGGCGGCGTCTGGAGCACCCGAACAATACGCGCCCGGTTCGTGGGGGCCCGAGTCCGCACACGCGATGATGCGACGCGACGGACGCGAATGGCGGCGGCCGTGATTATTCCACTTCCGAACACGACGATTTCGAAGATTCTCCGCGCACTCCAAGAAGTGCGTGACGAAAGTGGGGCTGTCGCATTGGGGCGCGTCCTGACGCTGGTCATTACCACCACGGAGGACAAGTCCGAAAAGGTCATTGCAGCGGCGAACGAAGCATCACGGGAACACCCGATGCGCATTGTGGTGATTAACAACGTTTCGGACACGACTCAGACCGTTCCCCTCAACGCCGAGTTGCGACTCGGTGGTGATGCTGGAGCGAGCGAGGTGATTATTCTCAATGCATCGGACGTGCTCACCGCCGACCCGCAGGCTTTGATTAACGGGTTGTTATTGCCCGACGCCGCAATGGTTGCGTGGTGGCCCGACGCGGCTCCACCCCGTATGTCCGAGACATCATTGGGTCGCGTAGCGGGCCACCGCATCGCTGACACCATCAATGCGTCAAATCCGGTTGAACTCCTCAGGATCTTGGCGGACGCGTATGTCCCCGGTGATGTCGACCTGGGCTGGACTCGAATCACGCAGTGGCGGGCGCTATTGGCCGCGACGCTCGATTCAGGAGTGGACCTCGGTATCGTCG
>JANRET010000034.1:0-1077 GCA_030725885.1 Microbacteriaceae bacterium
TCCGCGGCGCTTGCTGGTGCGACCGCGATGCTCGACATCAGCGACGGTTTGGTGTTGGACGCGCGGCGGATCGCCACGGCGAGTAATGTCGCGCTCGACTTTGACCTCGCGTCAGTGGGCGACGTTGACGCGCTGACTGGTGGCGAAGACCACGCGATGCTCGCGTGTTTTCCGGTCAATGCCACCATCCCACCCGAGTTCCGGGTAATCGGTCGCGTCGCACCCGGATCCGGTGTGCTGGTGGACGGGGTGTTGTTCGACGGTCGTGGTGGTTGGGACCCGCTCGCGGACTATTCGGCGACGTCCAGCCAATAGACGCGGGTTTCGCCATAATCTTTCGGCGCGAGGACTCCGTATCCTTCGGGCCAGACCGGTTCCGGTTCGCGACTGGCGCGCTCGACGGCAATCACGGCGTCGGTCGACAAACGCGGACGCAACAACACGAGTAACGCAATCACCGCATCATTCCCTAGGTCGTAGGGCGGGTCGATGAACACAAGGTCCCACGTGTTCGCGCTCGCGCCGACGTACCCGGCGGCGCTGGAGCGGTGCACCCGTATCGCGCACACGGGCACGGCGGGGGAAACGAGCGCGGTGTTTTTCGTCATGACGCGGACGGCCTTGTCGGAATTGTCGACGAGGTCGACCGTCGATGCACCGCGTGATGCCGCCTCGAGTCCAACCGCGCCACTCCCCGCATACAGGTCGAGGACGCGGCTCCCGGCTACCGTCATCAAGGCGTCGAACCGCGAAAACACGGCTTCGCGCACTCGATCGGCGGTGGGTCTCGTGCCGGTCGCGGGAACCGTGAGCGAGCGTCCACCGGCCGCACCGGAAATAATTCGGGTCACGGCTCAAGGCTAGCGACTGGCAGGGCAATCACGGTCGGGACGCTCGCGCGGGAGTAGCGTAAAACCGTGACCGACACCACCGCGTTCCTCGACACCCCGCTCGCGCGGGTCATCGGTGACCGCACGGCGAAGGCACTGGCGAAGTCATTCGGGTTCGACAAGGTCGGCGGGTTGCTGGGCCATTTCCCGCGGCGCTACGCCGAGCGTGGCGAACTCACGGCACTCG
>JANRET010000034.1:1087-5211 GCA_030725885.1 Microbacteriaceae bacterium
CTCTCGGAGAGGCGGTGACCATCGTCGCCGAGGTCGTGCGGGTCAACAACCGTCCGTTGAACGGCCGAAAGGGTTCGTTGCTCGAGGTGGTCATCACCGACGGGACGGGCACGTTGTCGCTGACGTTTTTCAATCAAGCGTGGCGGGCGAACACTCTGCGAACGGGTGCACGGGGAATCTTTGCGGGAAAAGTCGGCGAGTTCCGGGGGCAGCGACAGCTAACACATCCCGATTACGAATTGTTCGACGAGGATGACACCGTGTCCGATGAGGTGGCGGAACTGTGGGCGAAGACTCCGATTCCGATTTATCCCGCGACGAGCACGGTCGCGTCGTGGCAGATTGCGAAGGCCATTGGCGTCGTGCTCGACACACTGCCGGAACTACCCGACCCGGTTCCAGACGACGTCCGGGTAGAGCGCTCGATTGATTCGTACACCGATGCGATTCGGCACATTCATCGCCCCACTGACCATGATCAGTGGCGCTCGGCGCGGGAGACGCTGCGTTTCCACGAGGCGTTCCTCGTTCAAACCGCACTGTTGCGCGATCGAGCCAGAGCCGCCGAGGCCGTGTCGATGCCGCGCACCCCGGGGGAACTTCGGGCGCAATTCGACGCGGCGTTACCGTACACGCTGACAACCGACCAGGCAATTGTCGGAGCCGAAATCGACGACGATATGGCCCGCGCCCGACCGATGAATCGGCTGGTTCAGGGCGAGGTCGGTTCGGGAAAGACGCTCGTCGCGATTCGAGCGATGTTGACGGCGATTGAAGACGGCGGGCAGGCCGCGCTCATCGCACCGACCGAAGTGCTCGCGACTCAGCACGCGCGGTCCATCGTGGCGACGCTTGGTACTCTCGCGGACGACCTTAATCCCACACTTCTCGTTGGCAGCTTGCCCGCCGCCCAGAAGAAACGTGCGCAGTTGGCTGTCGCGAGCGGTGCCGCGCGACTTGTCATCGGAACTCATGCGCTTCTTGCCGACGCGGTCACGTTCAACGAACTCGCGCTCGTCGTCATCGACGAGCAGCACCGTTTCGGTGTGGAACAGCGCGACACGCTTCGTCGCAAGGGGAACTCGCCACACGTCCTCGTGCTCACCGCAACACCGATTCCGCGAACGGTCGCGATGACGGTGTTTGGCGATCTTGATATTTCGACGATTCGGACGCTGCCCGCTGGCCGTGCACCCATCGCCTCCCACGTCGTTCCCCTCGCAGACCATCCGACCTGGGTGTCCCGAGTGTGGGCGCGGCTGGCCGAGGAGATTGACCTCGGACGCCAAGGATTTGTGGTGTGTTCCGCGATTGATGCGACGACGACGGATGGTGACGCCGACCTCGTGGAGGATGCGCCGACGTCAACACCTCGCGCGAGCGTCACCGAGATTCTGCCCGTCGTTCGCGCCGCACTTCCGAATTGGCGTGTCGAGATGATTCACGGACGACTGTCGGGCGACGAAAAGGACGCGGTGATGACCGCGTTTTCGGCGGGGCAGATCGATGTGCTGGTGGCGACCACAGTCATCGAGGTCGGGGTGGACGTCCCGAACGCCTCCACGATGGTGGTTCTTGATGCGGATCGGTTTGGAGTCAGCCAGCTCCATCAGCTTCGGGGACGGGTGGGTCGTGGTGGTGTTCCCGGACTGGCCCTGTTCGTCACCTATGCTGACGAAAACACGCTCGCGCGGGATCGGGTCGAGGCGGTGGCGTCCACCCTCGACGGTTTCGAACTCGCTCAGAAGGACCTCGAACTGCGTCACGAGGGGGACGTGTTGGGAGAGAGCCAGTCGGGCGGGCGCAGCGGGTTGGTGCTTGTTCGGGTGACCGTTGACGGCGAAGTGATCGACGCTGCGCGGACACACGCGATGGCAGTATTGGCCTCGGATCCGACGCTCGACGTTCACCCCGCTCTGAAAGAAGCACTTGAGCGACGATTGTCGCAACGCGAACGAGAATTTTTGGGGAAAAACTGACAGGTACGCACTCCGCGATTACGCTGGGGGACATGCCTTCGCTCGCCGTGGTTCCCGGTTCGTTTGACCCCGTCACTCTCGGACACATCGACGTGGTGGAACGCGCCCGAAACCTCTTCGATGAGGTCCATGTCGTCGTCGTCCACAACCCCAGTAAATCGGCACTGCTACCGGTCGCGCGGCGCGTTGAACTCATCGAACAATCCCTGGTCGAAGCGGGTATCGCCGATCGGGTGACCGTGACCAGTTGGAGTGTCGGACTCCTCGTCGATTATTGCGAACAGGTCGGGGCGAATGCGATTGTGAAAGGTATTCGAACCGAGGTCGACGTGACGTACGAGACGCCGATGGCGATTGTCAATCGCGACCTCGCAGGAATCGAAACGGTGTTTGTCTTGCCCAACCCCGCCAACAGTCACGTCTCGTCGTCACTTGTTCGACAGGTCGCGGCACTGGGGGGTGACGTGTCGCCCTATGTTCCCGCGGCGGTTTCCCGTTTCCTCAATTCCGACGATTTTTCGTAGCGTGAGACGACGAGGAACGGTTACCCTTAACTGGTGAAGACGCCGTCCTCAAACCCATTCCTCATCAATGTTTTTGATGTTTCGCATCGCACCGGCGAAGACCGAGAAAAACACCTCGTCTTCCCGGCACCGTCTCGGCTAGGCGAAGGCATGGCCTTCATCGCTGAGGGAACTCCGATCGTGCTGGACGTCCGCCTCGAGGGACTTCACGACGGAATTCTCGTGTCTGCCGAGGTGTCCACCGTGGCATCGGGCGAGTGTGTTCGATGCCTCGACGAGGTCAGCCTTCCCATCGAAGTGGAATTCCAGGAACTTTTCGCGTATTCTCCTACAGAGGAACTTGAATTTTCGGTTCACGACAACCACGTGGATTGTGAACCGCTAATTCGAGATGCGGTGGTGTTAGAACTACCGTTCCAACCGCTGTGCAACGAGGACTGTTGGGGACTCGACCCGGAAACGGGCGAGAAACTGTCAGAGCCCCGTTCAGCAACATCGTCGGACATTGATCCGCGGTGGGCGGCACTGGAGGCTTTGGCTTCCGACACAACGACCACGGCCGATAAACCGGCCGCCAAGAAGAGGACATAATCATGGCAGTTCCCAAGCGCAAACAGTCGCGTTCCAACACACGTTCGCGTCGTTCGCAGTGGAAGGCCGAGTTGCCCACCCTCGTCAAGACCGTCGAGAACGGCAAGACCGTTTACAGCCTTCCCCACCGTGCCAAGGTCGTGACCGACTCGGTCGGAACCGCTCTGTTCATGGAATACAAGGGCCGCAAGGTCGCCGACGTCTAATTTGTGATGAACGACGGCGCGTCTGAACGATGAGTTCCGGCGCGCTGTTGTCTTTCTCATGACGAAAACATCCGCGTTCCGCGACCCCGCCGAATTGGCTGGGATTCTCGGGGTATCGATTCCCGACGAATTATTGGTGCAGGCACTGACCCACCGATCGTTCGCCTACGAACACGGCGGTACACACTACGAGCGACTCGAGTTCCTCGGGGATGCGATCCTGCAGCAGGCCATCACTCTCGAATTGTTCGAGCGTTTCCGCGACCTTCCCGAGGGCGAATTGTCCAAGCGTCGCGCGGCGCTGGTGAGCACGATTGCGCTCGCCGAGGTCGCCCGGTCGATCGGACTCGGACCCTTTCTGCGGCTGGGTAACGGCGAAATCGCGACGGGTGGGAGTGACAAATCGTCTCTCCTCGCCGACGTGGTCGAATCACTAATCGGCGCGACCTTCCTCAGCCACGGCCAACCCGCCGCAATGGAACTCGTGGTTCGACTCGTCGGTCCACTCTTCGACCAAGCCGATCGGTTTGGACTGTCGATGGACCATAAAACCGCCCTGCAGGAACACTGTGACCGTTACGGGATGGGTAAGCCCGTGTATGACGTCAATGGTGACGGACCCGAACACGCCCGCACGTTTCACGCCACCGTGTCGAGCGATGGCGTTGTGGTGGGTACAGGAAGTGGTTCGAGCAAAAAAGCTGCAGAAGCCAACGCGGCTATGGTCGCTCTGGCGAAATTCGCGGGGTAGGCGATGCCGGAACTTCCCGAGGTTGAGGTCGTCCGTCGCGGGCTGCTCACCCACCTCGTTGGCGCGAAGGTCA
>JANRET010000034.1:5221-8574 GCA_030725885.1 Microbacteriaceae bacterium
CGAGATGTGTATAAGAGACAGATTCCGAATCGTGATTCCCGCGCCCTGAAGCGACATTGGGGCAGCGCCCAGAATTTCGCCTCGGCGTTATCGGGGTCGCGAATCGAATCCGCGGTTCGACGGGGCAAGTTCGTCTGGTGTCCGTTGGACAGCGGTGACGCGCTCGTCATCCACCTCGGCATGAGTGGACAGATTCGCGTCGTCGACGGTGAGCCGATCCGACACGAACGTGTTCGTCTCGTTCTCGACGGTCAGTCGCCCGTCGCGTTCATCGATCAGCGACTATTCGGTTCGCTGGCAATCGACACACTCGTCGAGGTCGCCGATGGACGCGCTGCGGGCCTCGGGTCCGATGACGCGTGGATTCCGTCTTCCGTCACACACATCGCACGCGACATCCTCGACCCCGCACTGGACCTCGCGGGACTCATCGCCGCTTTTCGAAAGCGCACGACCGGAGTCAAGATTGCAATGCTCAACCAAAACCTCGTGTCGGGCATCGGCAACATCTATGCCGACGAGGCGCTGTGGGCGGCGGGGATTCACTATGCAACGCCGGCGGACCGCCTTCGTCCGATTGATTACCGACGTCTGTTCGCCGCGGTTCGCGATGTCATGACCACCGCGCTCGACGCCGGCGGCACCTCGTTCGATGCGTTGTACGTCAATGTGAACGGCGAATCGGGTTACTTCGATGTGTCACTCAACGCCTACGGGCAGGCGGGAAAACCCTGCGCGCGCTGCGAGACCCTTATCGTCCGTGAGCCGTGGCAGAACCGTTCGTCCCACTTTTGCCCGCGTTGTCAGCGAGCAGTGCGCCCCCGGCGTTAGGGGGACACCCGATGGTTCGGGATAATGGAGGGATGTACCTGAAGTCCCTCACCCTCAAGGGCTTCAAGTCGTTCGCGCAGCCAACGACCTTCCAGTTCGAACCCGGGGTCACCGCCGTCGTCGGCCCGAACGGGTCGGGGAAGTCCAACGTCGTTGACGCACTCGCCTGGGTGATGGGCGAGCAGGGCGCCAAGACTCTTCGCGGCGGCAAGATGGACGACGTCATTTTTGCGGGTACCGCCACGCGCGGGCCGCTCGGCCGAGCCGAAGTAACACTGACCATCGACAATTCGGACGGCGCCCTTCCGATCGAGTACTCCGAGGTCACCATTTCTCGAATCTTGTTTCGGAACGGACAGTCCGAATACGCCATCAATGGTGAATCGTGCCGCCTTCTCGACGTGCAAGAACTACTGTCCGATTCGGGTCTGGGTCGCGAAATGCACGTTATCGTCGGCCAAGGCCGATTGGACACCGTGTTGTCGGCGACGCCCGAGGATCGGCGCGGATTCATCGAAGAGGCCGCCGGAATCCTTAAACACCGTCGCCGGAAAGAAAAGACGGTCCGAAAACTCGACGCGATGCAGGCGAACCTGACTCGGCTCAATGACTTGTCCGGAGAAATCCGGCGCCAATTGAAGCCGCTCGGGAAACAGGCCGAGGTCGCGCGGGAGGCACAAAACGTTGCCGCGGTCGTTCGCGACGCGCGCGCCCGCATCGTCGCGTCGGACGTTGTCGCGCTCCGCCGCGACATCAACGACCATCAGACGACGGAAGCCGAACGCCAGACCGAACGAATCGCGGTGGCGGACCAACTCGACCACGTCTCGCTCCGAATTCGCACGTTGGAACAGGAACTCACCTCGGATTCTGTGGACGGCCACCGTCGCGTCGCGTTTGAATTGGAACAGGTGCGCGAGAGATTCCGAAACCTCAGCCAAATCATTCGGGATCGCATCACACTCTTGTCGCAGGACATCGCCGAGTCGACGCCGCTTCTCGCGATATCGGATGAGATGGTGGAAGCTGCGCGTGCCGAGGTTGTGACTCTCGAACAGCAGGTGACCGCGATGGAAGCGAAGGTTGGGGCGGCGGCCGCCGCCACCGCAGAATCGGCGGCGAACCTCGATGGGATTGATGCCGAGATTGCCGAGCAGGGCGCGCGGATCACCCAGCATGACCGCGACCGTGCCGCCCTCGAGGGTCGAGTTGACCTCGCCCGCTCGCGGGTAGCCGGAGCCCAGGGCGAACTGTTGCGCAACGAGAGTGCCCGTGAAGCGGCGGCCTTGCGGCAGACCGAAGCCGAATCGGCGCTGTCCGAGATCGACGATGACCCGAGCGGAACCAATTCTGAACTCGAATCGGCAGTGACGGCAGCGGACCGACGAGTTGTGGATCTGCAGTCATCGGTTGATACTGACCGTGAATCGCTTCACACCCTCGAACGCGAACGGGATGCTCTTGCGGCGCGCGTCTCGGCGTTGACGTCGGCGCTCGAGTCCACTGATGGCCGCGATTCCGTGACGGGTCGCAAGGGAATTCGCGGGTTGGTCGCCGATCACATCACGGTCACACCTGGGTTCGAGGCGGCCATTGCCGCCGCGCTCGGGGGACTGGCGAATGCCATTCTCGCGGACACCCGTGACAGCGCCCTCGATGCGCTCGCTCATGCGACGACAACCGACGCGGGCCGCGTCGAAGTTGTTCTGGCCGAAACCGATGGCTCCGCCCTGTCCGTCACATCAATTGCGGGAGTCCAATCGGCCAACGACGTCGTGACGGGACCCGCCGGGGTTGCCGGGTTGCTCGCTCACACCTACGTCGCTGAGGACCTCGATGCAGCCCGCGCCGCCTGGCCGGCCATCATCACGGCGGGAATCGCCGACAGTGCGGTCCTTGTGACCCGCGCGGGCGAGGTGTTGACGCGCTTCGTGTTGCGCGGTGGGCACGGCGCACAGCGCTCCCGAATCGAACTTGCCGGTGAACGCGACGAGGCGAAGACGCGCCTCGGGACCGTGTCCACCGAAATCGAACGACGCCGAAACGCGCTCGACACCCAACGCGAGGAATTACAGGCCGCGAAATCAGTCGCCCAAACAGCACTGGCCGAACTGCGCGCAGCGGACACCCGGAACGCTGAAATCATTTCCGAAAAGTCGCGGCTTCGAGCCCAAGCCGATGCCGCGGGCGCGGAAATCGAACGCATTACCGCCGCTCTCGCAAAGGCAACGACGGCGGTGGACGAGGCGGATGGGCAACTCGGTGACGCCGTTCGGGCGCTCGACGCGTTCCTCGCCGCCCCGCGCCCGTCCGTGAACGCGTCGTCGCGAGAAAACGCCGTTATCGCCGTTGACGCGGCGCGTGCGGCGGAACTCCAAGTTCGTATCGATATGGAAACGGTGCGCGAGCGCGTTCGCTCCGAACGTGACCGTGCGGACGAGATGGCGAGGACGCTCGAAAATGATCGGGCTGCCGCGGCGGAACGCGCGGCGCAGCGAGTCCACCGACGCACTCAGTTGGAG
>JANRET010000035.1:0-5632 GCA_030725885.1 Microbacteriaceae bacterium
GAAAATAACCTACGACATGTGAATAAGTTACAGCAGAAAACTGAACGACGGCACCGAGAATTCCCGACGCGAGAAGGATTCCGATGGTTGCCCACACCGCGTAGCTGCCGGCGGAACGAATCACGGGGACCAACCCGATTGTCGTGATGAGCAAAAAGGTGGGCGCCAATTGAGACACCACAAGTTGCATTCGCAACGATCCCCACGCGGAAACCAGATGTTGTTCGTTCACGGTGCCACCCTTCGTTCCCCCAATGGTAGAACACGAACGGTCCGCGCGGTTGCTGGTTTTTCCGCATACTCGAAAGAAGGTAAGGTAAGCCTTACCCAAGCTGAAAAAATCGGTCTAGGTAGAAAGAAAAACATGAACAAGGTCTGCGCGCGAATTTTCGCCTCCACCGCAATCATCGGCATCCTGGGACTTCTCACCGCCTGTGCCCCCGCAGTCACCGACACAGACACACTGGTGATTTATTCCGGTCGTGATGAGGCGCTCGTCGATCCCATAATCCGACTCTTTGAAGAAGAAACCGGCGTGAACGTCGATGTCCGTTACGGCGATTCCGCCGAACTCGCCGCGCAACTCAGTGAAGAAGGCGCTGCGACGAAAGCCGACATCTTCTTTGCGCAGGATGCGGGCGCGCTGGGCGCAATCGAATCGGAAGGTTTGTTTCTCGAATTGTCGAGTGCGCTACTGGATCGCGTTCAGCCCGAGTATCGGTCGGCGAACAGTCGCTGGATCGGTGTAACCGGTCGAGCACGCGTGTTCGTGTACAACCCCGAAATGGTGACGGAACTGCCGACGTCGGTCCTTGAACTGGCGGAACCGCAGTGGGCTGATCGCATCGCGGTCGCTCCCACGAACGCGTCGTTCCAGACGTTCGTGACGGCTCTGCGGGTCATCAACGGTGACGACATTGCCTCCTCCTGGCTATCCAGTATCGCGGATAACGCGCAACGATTCGAGAAAAATAGCCAGATCCTTGATGCGGTCGAAGCGGGAACTGTCGCGGCCGGACTCATCAACCATTACTACTGGTTTCAGCGTGAAGTCGAAGTTGGTCCGGGCAACATGGTCTCGCGTCTCGCCGCGTTTGCCCCCGGAGACGCAGGAAACCTCATCAACGTGTCGGGGGTGGGCGTCCTGTCGGACAACCCCCACGCTAACGATTTTGTTAGTTTTCTTGTTCGGGAGGACATTCAACGGATTTTTGTCACCGACGTGATGGAATACCCCATGGTCGCGGGGATTGACATCCCCGCCGGTCTCACACCGCTGAGTGAAATTCCCAACCCCGACATTGATTTAGCGAACCTGAACGATTTGAAGGTGACGCTCGAACTTATTCGTGCGAGCGGAATGATTTAGCGTGTCACCCGTTCGACCGCGCGGCGTGGGGTCGGTGCTGGTCAAGGCCCTCAGCATTGCGGTGGTTCCCCTGGTCTCGGTGCCGCTCATCTATTTGGTAATTCGTGTGTCTGAGGTCGACCCCGGTGTGGTCCTGACCGAATTGCTGAGCCCGCGCACAGGTCAGCTCGTGCTGAACACCGTGTCCCTCGTTCTCGCGGTCACCGCCACCGCGCTGACGGTCGGGATATTGCAGGCCTATGCGGTCGTGAGGGCCGCAATTCCGTTTCGGCGGACTGTGACGATTCTCGCGACGGTTCCACTCGCCGTCCCCTCGTACGTCGCGGCCTACGGCTGGCTCGGGGTGGTGCCAGGGTTCAACGGATTCGTCCCCGCGTGGCTGGTTCTCAGTGTGGCAACGACGCCATTGGTTTTCCTCACCGCTAGTGCGGCTCTGGCGCGAACGTCCCGATCCGTCGATGACGTCGCACAGTCCATCAGCGCATCATCGGTCCGACGCCACATGCTCGTGACCTGGCCGACAATTCGTTCGTCTGTGTGGAGTTCGGGTTTGCTGGTCGCCTTGTACGTCATCGCCGATTTCGGAGCTGTTTCGCTGCTTCGATACGACACATTCACCCGTGCAATTTTCAACGCGTATCGCTCAAGTTTCGATCGCTCACTCGCCGCGATTTTGGGTCTGGTGGTGGTGGTACTCACGCTCGTCCTTGTCGTGCTGTATCGACGGGCATTGCGACGCGAACAGCCCGGTTCTGTCAACGTCGTGCGACCCAACGCGGTCGTGCTTCGGGGCGGCGGATGGCCGCACGCGGTGGTGATGGCGCTCTGGACCGCGGTGGGCGCTGGCGTGCCGTTCGTCAGCGTTTTCGCCTGGGCAATCGCGGGAAACTCAGGCACAGAATTCGAACGACTCGCCCAGTCCACGCTCAACTCAGTTGGTTACGGTCTGTCCGCTGCGACCGTCGCCGTCGCCCTCGGAATTGTCATCATCGTGGCGTCCTTGCGCTACCGATTCACGCCGGCCAATGTGGCGGAGTCGATGTCGTGGCTCATCCACGCCCTACCCGCGTTGGTAGTCGCACTGTCCTTCACGTTCATCGGGATTCGGTTGGTCCCCGACCTGTACCAAACCCACGTGTTCGTTGTGCTGGGTCTCGTCGTACTTTTCCTACCGAACGCCATCTCGGCCGTCGAACCCGCCCTCCGGGCAGTCCCTCCCGCCTGGCACGAGTTGGCTCAGTCCCTGGGCATGAGGCCGTCGACGGAATTCACTCGAGTCACACTCCCGGTCATCACCCCGGGGCTGCTCGCGGGATGGGCGCTCGTCGTCTTGGTCATCATTCGCGAACTTCCGCTCACTCTGCTGTTGCGCCCGAACGGTGTCGAGACGCTCGCCACGCGATTGTGGACGGAAACGGGTGCGGGTTCTTTCGCGGCGGCAGCTCCGTACGCCGTTACGCTGGTGGCACTGGCTGGCATCCCCGCTTGGCTGGTTTCACGCGGGTTGGACCCCCAACGAAAAATGGTCGTGTCATGACAGCGTTTGTCGATGTGGTGAACCTTATGGTCGTGAAGGGCGGGTCCACAATTCTTCATGATGTGTCGTTTGACGTAAACCGCGGGGAATTTCTCTCGATTC
Organism: Microbacteriaceae bacterium; assembly: GCA_030725885.1. Classification (GTDB taxonomy): domain Bacteria; phylum Actinomycetota; class Actinomycetes; order Actinomycetales; family Microbacteriaceae; genus MWH-TA3. Next base: position 3,009 of record JANRET010000035.1, read on the forward strand.
TGGGACCGAGTGGTGTTGGTAAGACAACACTTCTGCGGTGCCTCGCCGGTTTCGAACGCCCCGATTCGGGTTCCATCACGATTGATGGGGACGTGGTGTCGTCGGATTCACGATGGGTCCAACCCGCCCGCCGAGGAGTAGGAATTGTTCCGCAAGACGGTGCGCTATTCACCCACATGACCGTCGCGCGCAACATCGGGGCTGGACTCACCGACATGCCGTCAGCACCTCGTGCGAAACGCGTCGCTGAGTTGGTGTCGGTCATGCGCCTGGAGGGTTTCGAGAATCGACTTCCCGCCGAGTTGTCGGGCGGGCAGCAACAGCGGGTCGCCGTCGCTCGTGCGATTGCCCCGTCCCCGCGAGTCGTTTTGCTCGACGAGCCGTTTGCGGCACTCGACACCGAACTGCGCACCGAATTGCGCGCCGACGTTCGGGAATTGTTGCGGAAGGAATCGATCACGACGATTCTTGTCACCCACGACCAAGACGAAGCGCTGTCGCTGTCGGACTCGATCGCGGTGATGAGGGACGGTGCGATTATCCAGACGGGCACACCGGCAGACATTTACGCGCGACCCGCGGATATCGACGTCGCGCTTTTCCTCGGTGACGCCGTCGTCCTTCCCGGACACGTCCGTGGCGGCAAGGTCGAGACAGAATTGGGCGCCCTGACCCCGTTGAACCGAGTTCGCGACGGTGATCGTGGCTTTGCCGCGGTCCGACCCGAGAACTTCTATTTGCAGCCCGACCCCACCGGTCAGGCAATCGTGACGGGCCGCCAGTTCTTTGGTCACGATGTTTTGGTCACGGTGACCACGCCGGAACGGACGATTACGGCGCGCGCCAGCGGTCCTCTCGCCCCGGAAATCGGGATGAAGCTAACGGTGTGGGTGCGCGGGCCGGTGAACTTCTACGCTCGTCCCGATTGATGTGCCCGCGAATTCCCTCAGAGTTGACATGGCCTCGCTGTATTCTGGTCAGGGTGGACACCTACACCCGTCGGAACGTGCGGTCGAGGGCGAGTGTTGCCGCGGCGTTGATTGCCCTTGCGGCCCCCGCGCTCTTTGTTACCCGCGGAATTCCCGTGTTCATGGGGATTGGTTATGCCGCCCTCGCCATCGGGTTGATCATCGCGTTCTCCCGCAACCGCGTTCTCGGTCGGGACCTCTCTCTTATCGCAGTGCCACTCTTTGCAATCAGTTTGATTTCGGTCGATGCCAACCTGGAGTGGGGCAACGTCGCTCTCATGGGTGCCGTGCTCACGCTGTGTGTGGTGTATCCCTATGCGATGAGCCGTTGGGTTTTCGGCGATCACATCGTTCGGTTCCCGGGTCGACCGGGCGAACCGTGGTCGCGGGCGGAATGGGCCTGGTTGGGTGCTGTTCTCGTGCTCGGTTACCTGATTTTGCCGGTGTATTTCATCACCTCGGGGAGCTACCAAAACTGGCCGGCGGTCGAAACACCGAGCGAAATCGCCCGCCTGTTCGTGGGCGTCGGATTCGTCGGCATTTGGGACGAACTCTTCTTCATCTGCATTGTGTTTGCAGTATTGCGCCGCCATTTCCCGTTCTGGGTTGCCAACGGATTGCAGGCGATTGTTTTCGTGTCGTTCCTGTGGGAACTGGGCTACCGGTCGTGGGGTCCCCTGCTCACCCTGCCGTTCGCTTTGATTCAGGGCTGGATTTTCGAAAAGAGCCGCTCGGTCTGGTACATCATCACCGTGCATCTATTGTTTGACGTGGTTGTTTTTCTCGTGCTGGTTTATGCCCACCACCCGACCTGGCTGCCGATTTTCTTCGTGGCGCCACCGGGGGCATAATTTCCGCGGACTGTTAGTCTGCCGATGGTGAACAACAAATTGCCTCGTGGTACCCGTCTTCGTGGGTTTATCGCCGCGACGCATTTCCCGCAGGCACTCGCGATGGTTCTGCTCATGACTATCGCGACCGCATTTTGCGGCGGTTCCTGGTCGAGTATCACCCTGGTGTTTCTTGCTAGCGCAGCCGGTCAGGCCACGGTGGGTTGGACGAACGATGTGCACGACGCGGAAGCCGATCGTGCCGCCGGACGCGACACGAAACCGACGGTAAGCGGGGACGTCCGTCCTGACGATCTTCGAGTCCCGATTCTGGTCAGTGCGACGCTGACAATCCCACTGTCATTCATGGCCGCGGGCTGGATCGGAGGGGCGGCCCATCTCGCCGCCGTCGCCAGTGCGCTGGTGTACAACTTCTTCCTTGCGCGCACGGTGTGGTCGTGGGTTCCGTACGCGGTGTCGTTCGCTCTCATGCCGGTGTTTATCGCGCAGGCGAGTTCGCCCTCATTGTGGTCAACCCTTCCCGTGACCTTACTCAGTGTTCTGGTTGGGATCACCGCCCACCTTCTCAACGCGATTCCCGACATCGACATCGACCGCGAAACCGGTTGGGGCGGGCTCGCGGTGTCGCTCGGCCAACGCCGTTCGATGGCTCTTGCTGCAGTTCTAGTCGTTGTCGGCGTCGTGTGCTTAGGAGTCCTCATCAACGACCTGTTGACGGGCTAGATCGTCACAAGCGGCATCGACTTTGCGCGCGTGACCTAAGGCTTCGTGGGAGTACGCAGAGTTACTAGCAACTCCAGAAGTT
>JANRET010000035.1:5642-7506 GCA_030725885.1 Microbacteriaceae bacterium
GATGCGGTGGGTGGCGAGGGTCTCACCGGAACCCACCTTGATGCCGATTCCCGAGGGGGGAAGGGCCGCAAAGGCATCCTCGTCGGTGACATCGTCGCCGAGGAAAAGGATGTTTTTGGTCTGGGTAAAATTGCCGAGGAACGATAAAGCAGTCCCCTTCGTAGCGTTACTGACGGAGAACTCGAGGACATCTTTTCCGCCTCGAATAGTCAAGTCCTTTATATGTTCGGGGAGCTCTCGCACCTGAGTGAGGAGTGTTCGACCAGCGGCTGGTTCGCACAGGCGGACATGAACAGCGATACCAGCGGGCTTGAACTCAAGCCAGGCTCCAGGAACAATCGCCGCCAAGGGGCGTAAGAAATTGCTCAAGCTGCTGAGGGCTCTGGATTCATCCTCCGTCGGCCGATAGACGTCGTCATAGGGGTTTGTGTTCAAGAATTCCAAACCGTGAGATGCAACGACAAGCATGCCCTCCGGAGGCCGACCGACCGTCATAATGTCGGCCAGGGTCCGCCCGGTCACTATTCCGACATCGGTGAACGGCTGTTGCAACAACGCGGTGAGGGCGGTGCGACTCCCCTCGCGGATGTGGCTTTGAGTTGGATCATCGATGAGGTCAGAGAGCACGCCATCGAAGTCGGTGAGCACCAATACGCGTTCGTTAGCGGCGAACACATGTAGGGCTTCCCTGAGCTCGGGCGAAAGACTCATGGGGCGCGGTTGGTGAGTGCGAGGGCGTTCAAAAAATCACTCGACCATTTCTCGACGTCGTTTTCACGAACGCGACGCCGCATGGAAAGCATGCGTTGGCGGCGTTCGGCCGGCGCCATGTCTTTGGCGCGCAGAATTTGCTTCTTTAAGTCATCGATGTCGTGCGGATTCACGGAGACCGCTGCTTTGAGCTCGTCAAAGGCGCCGGCAAATTCACTGAGTACTAGAACCCCGTCACCGTCGGAACGTGCGGCCACAAACTCTTTGGCAACGAGATTCATGCCGTCCCGCAAGGGCGTTACCAGCATCACGTCGGCGGCCAGGAAGAGCGCCATCATTTCTTCGCGCGGATAGTTGTGGTGCAGGTAAACCACGGGGGCGTGACCGAGCTCACCGTATTGTCCGTTGATTCGACCGACGGCTAATTCGACGTCGTCACGAAGCTTCATGTAGCTTTCGACTCGGCCTCGCGATGGGCTAGCAACCATCACCATCACGACTTCGGTCGGGTCAAGTTCACCATCGGCCAACAACTCGTCGTACGCCTTCAGCCGGTGCAAGAAACCCTTGGTGTAGTCAAGTCGGTCGGCACACAAATACATCAGTTTGGGGCTCCCGATGGATTCACGTATTTCCCGGGCCCGCGCGATGACGTCCGGATCTTTGATGAGCCGTTGAATGTCGCTGTAACTGATGGAGATGGGAAAGTTTTGCGCGACGACGCAACGGTTTTCTTGACCGGGGCTTGGCACCGTGATGCGGCCATGAGCGATTTTGAAGCCCATGATGCGGCGCACGATGCGGAGGAAGTTGTCGGCATCTTGGTGGCGTTGAAAACCGACCAGGTCAGCTCCCAGCAGTCCCTCGATGATCTGTCGGCGCCAGGGGAGTTGTGAGAAGAGGCCGTACGCGGGAAAAGGGATGTGGAGAAAAAATCCGATGGTGAGGTCGGGACGCAGTTCACGCAGCATCTGTGGAACTAGTTGCAACTGATAGTCGTGCACCCACACGGTCGCCCCTTCGGCTGCCTCGGCAGCGACGACTTGGGCGAACCGTTGGTTCACCGAGCGATAGACCTCCCACCAGGTGCGGTGGTATGTGGGGGCCTCAATTACGTCGTGATAAAGCGGCCAAAGGGTGTCATTCGAGAAGC
>JANRET010000035.1:7516-8392 GCA_030725885.1 Microbacteriaceae bacterium
ATCAGAGACTCCAGCCCAGCCAACCCAGGTGCTGGCGTTTTCGCGCATGAACGGTTCCAGCGCGGTAACCAAGCCTCCGGGAGACAGCCCCCAGGTAATGCTTCCATCCCGATTTTCCGTTGCGTCGATGGGCAACCGGTTCGATACGACAATCATTGTCGATGGGCCAAATGGGGCAATTCTTGATGAGCCAGTTTTTTTCACGGCGATAGCCTCCCGTGGTCAGCTAGAGGTTGACCCTCTATCCCATCACCATAACAGCACTGTAGAAGTGGTCAGGGAGAATCTTCACCGCCACGGAAGTCATGTCATGCTGGAGGGATGGCTCAGGCAATCGAAAACTATGCCCTGATCGGGGATCGCCAGACAGGTGCGCTCGTGGGGACAAACGGGAGTATCGACTGGATGTGTATGCCGCGATTTGATTCGGCCTCCGTCTTCGGTGGAATTCTAGGCGATGATGACCACGGCCATTGGCGCATCAACCCGGTGGGAATGTTCCAGTCCACGTCGAGGGAGTATCGCCAGGACTCTTTCGTATTGGCCACCCGGTGGGTGACCGAGACGGGTGAAGTGGAAGTTCTCGATTTCATGCCGACGAAGAAGCACCGGGCCTCCGTGATTCGGCGTATCCACTGCATCTCGGGTGAAGTCAAAATCGAGCAGATGCTGAGAATCCGGTTTGATTATGCGCGCTCGATGCCCTGGATGAGTCAAACGAGTGGAGAAACGAACGCCCTGATGGCTGTAGCTGGGCCCGATTCGGTCGTGGTTCACGGCCCAAAATTTGAGGCGAGCCAGCACCACCACCGCGCAGAATTCTCGGTACGGGCCGGTGAAATCGTCGACACCGTGTTGACCTGGTACCCCTCACAC
>JANRET010000036.1:0-6267 GCA_030725885.1 Microbacteriaceae bacterium
AAATAAGGTGGGGCAAGTTGACGCGACGGCGGTGCCCCGGTTCGCCGGGGCACCGACCTTTGCTCGACTTCCCCGCCGTGATGAAGTAGCACGAGCCGACATTGCTGTGCTGGGTATTCCGTTTGATGCGGGAGTGAGTTACCGCCCCGGAGCACGATTTGGGCCCGGGCACATTCGCGAATCCTCGCGTCTGTTGCGCCCCTACAATCCCTCCCAGGACGCGATGCCGTTTGCTCTCGCCCAGGTGGTCGACGCGGGCGACCTCGGCGTGAACCCGTTCGACATCGCCCAGGCGATTGACCAAATCGAAGCGGGAATGGACGAACTCACGGCCGACGGAACCACCGTGGTAACCCTCGGGGGCGATCACACGATCGCGTACCCGATTCTCAAATCGCTTCACAAAAAGCACGGTCCGATCGCGGTCATTCATTTTGACGCCCACCTGGACACCTGGGACACGTACTTCGGGGCGCCGTTGACCCACGGAACCCCTTTCCGACGGGCAAGCGAGGACGGATTCCTCGACCTCACGGGCTGTCTTCACGTGGGGATTCGCGGACCGCTGTATTCCGACAGCGACCTGGCCGACGACACGGCGCTCGGTTTTCAGGTGTTGCGCTCGACAGACGCGGACGAGCTGGGAATCGACGAAATGATCACGCGCATGCTGGCGCGCGTGGGCGACCGTCCCGTGTACGTCTCGATTGACATCGATGTGATGGATCCCGCGTTCACCCCGGGCACGGGCACACCCGAAGCGGGGGGACTATCGAGTCGCGAGATGTTGCGCATGGTTCGGGCGCTCAGCGGCGTCAACCTTATCGGGGCCGACATCGTCGAAGTAGCGCCCGCCTACGACCACGCCGAAATCACGGGGATTGCGGCGGCACACCTCGCCTATGAACTAATCACCGTTCTGGCTCGGAGGATGGCGTGAACCCGAAGGAACAAATCCTTGCTGCCGCAGCGGCGATCGTCGACAACTTCGGCCACCATCGAACAGCGGAATACTTCGCGGGTTTCGCCGCGGATGCGACGTTCGTGTTTTATACGCACACCGCCCGACTCAATTCGCGTGCAGAGTATGAAGCCCTGTGGGCATCGTGGGAGTCGGACGACGGTTTTCACGTCCACGGTTGCCGATCTCGGGACCAGCACGTCCAGTTGATGGGCGAGTCCGCCGCGGTGTTCACCCACTATGTCGAGAGCGACATCGAGTTTGGTAGCGAAACCTCGACCATTCGCGAACGCGAGACCATCGTTTTTGAGCACCGAAATGGGTCGTGGCTCGCTGTTCACGAGCACCTATCGCCCGAAGCCGCCGGCTAGCGCATTGTTACGCGTCGGGCGTAACACAACTTCCGCGATGTACCCTCGCTTTGTAGGGTCGCAGTACGACCTCGTCTAAAGGGAGAACCTCATGGCTCACATCTATTCCGACATCACCAAGGCTTTCGGTAACACTCCGCTCGTGCGCCTCAATCGCGTCACGGACGGTTCTGAGGCCATTGTTTTGGCCAAGCTCGAGTTCTACAACCCGACGTCGAGCGTCAAAGATCGGCTCGCGGTGGCAATTGTGGACGCAGCCGAGGCGTCCGGTGAACTGAAGCCGGGTGGAACAATTGTTGAAGCGACCAGTGGGAACACGGGAATCGCCCTCGCGATGGCCGGTGCAGCCCGTGGCTATTCCGTCGTACTGACCATGCCCGAATCGATGTCCATCGAGCGCCGTGCACTCCTTAAAGGGTTCGGTGCCGAGCTCATTCTCACTCCCGGGCCCGAAGGAATGAAGGGGGCGGTTGCAACCGCCGAGCGGATTGCCGCCGAACGACCGGGGTCGGTGCTCGCTCGCCAATTCGAAAACGAAGCGAACCCCGCGATCCATCGGGCAACGACCGCGGTAGAAATTTGGAACGACACCGACGGTGCGGTCGACATTTTTGTTGCGGGCGTCGGTACCGGCGGCACACTGACCGGTACCGGGCAGGCGCTTAAGGAACGAAAGCCCGAAATCAAGGTCGTGGCCGTCGAGCCTATCGATTCGCCAATCCTCAACGGCGGCACACCCGGCCCGCACAAGATTCAGGGAATCGGCGCCAACTTCGTCCCGGCAATTCTTGACCGCGAGGTGTACGACGAAGTGATCGATGTGTCCATCACCGATTCGGTGGACATGGCCCGCCGGGTCTCGCGGGAAGAAGGAATTCTCGCGGGAATTTCCTCCGGCGCGACGGTGTGGGCGGCGCTCGAAGTGGCGAAGCGACCAGAGAATAAGGGTAAGACGATTGTGGTGATTGTCGCGTCCTACGGAGAGCGTTATCTGTCGACGGTTCTGTTTGAGGGTATTCTCGACTAAATGACCCCCCTCCAGCGCATTCGCGAGGACCTCGCGATGGCGATGGACCGAGATCCAGCAACCCGCACTCGAGCCGAGTCGTTCTGGGTGCTCTCCGGGCTTCACGCGGTCTGGTGGTACCGCATGAACCACATGTTGTGGGGTTGGGGATGGAAATTTATCGCCCGGTTCATTTCGCAGATCGTTCGCTGGTGGACGCTCATCGAAATCCATCCCGGAGCACAGATTGGCAATCGACTGTTCATCGACCACGGCGCAGGCGTCGTTATCGGAGAAACAGCCGTCATCGGTGATGACTGCATGTTTTATCACGGAGTCACACTGGGTGGTCAAGGGGACGTCAAAGACGGGCGCCGGCATCCCAAGCTGGGGGACAACGTCACGGTCGGTGCGGGAGCAATCATTCTGGGCCCCATCACTGTTGCCAATAACGCGACGGTTGGAGCCGGAGCAGTCGTGTTGAAGGATGTTGCGGCCGGTCGAACCGTAGTCGGTGTGCCTGCCCGTGAAATTCCCAATCCGAAAAACCGCGGCCGTTCATGATCAAATTCATCACGCGCCTTCTGTTTCCGCCCATCATCCGGATTCTGTTCTTGGCAAAGGTAGTCGGGCGCGCCAACATGCCCGCTGCGGGCGGCGTCATTCTGGCGAGTAACCACTTGTCGTTCTTCGACTCGGTCATCATCACTCTCCTGTCACGTCGACCGGTCTCTTTTCTGGCGAAAGCCGAATACTTCACCGGCACAGGGGCAAAGGGCTGGTTGTCCAAGAAATTCTTCGAATCCATTGACGCCATTCCGGTCGACCGCCGTTCCGCCTCGGCTGCGCAGGACGCCTTGGATGCTGGCCTTGCCCGGCTCCTCGACGGCGATTCTTTCGCCATGTATCCGGAGGGAACGCGCTCGCTGGACGGGCGCCTTTACCGGGGGAAAACGGGTGTCGCTTGGTTGGCGTTGACAGCGAAGGTCCCCGTTGTTCCCGTCGCGCTGTCGGGGACGGACAAGATTCAACCCGTTGGTTCCACGGGAATCCGATTGGCCAAACTGCGGGTCGAATACGGGAAGCCGATGGATCTATCCTCGTTCGGCGAACCGACTAGTGGGAAGGCGCGGCGGGAAGCGACGGACGCCATCATGTCCGAGATTCAGAAAATGTCGGGACAAGAGTTCGCGGGGGTTTACAACGAAAAACCTGCAACAACGGTCAAGGCACGCGTCCGGCGACTGTTCCGGGGTCGGGCTCCACTGACGTAGCGGTGGAGTCCAATTCGGCGCGGACGGCGGCCATATCCAACCCGCGGACTTGGGCAATGACGTCCTCTAGGGCCCGTTCGGATAACGCGCCCGGTTGGTTGAAGAGCAAAATCCCGTCCCGGAAAACCATCAGGGTGGGAATGGACCGAATTCCGGCCATTGCCGAAAGATCCTGATGGGCGTCGGTGTCAACTTTGGCGAAGGTGATGTCGGGGTTTTTGTCACTGACCCGCTCGAAAATTGGCCCAAATTGTCGACACGGCCCGCACCACGCCGCCCAGAAATCGACAATCAGGAAAGAGTCCGCCGCGGTAATTGCCCCCTCGAATTGGCCCCGATCAAATGCGATTGTTGTCATACCGACCTCCCTGTGCGTCCAATCGTTTCCAACGATGTCCTGTCCACACTATTCCCGCGTGCCGCGACGAGGGCAACGACGGTGACCGGTTCCCTCGGCAGAATCCGCCACTCCACGCTGAGTTCGTCGTACAGAGACATCCCAAGCCCTGGCCGATGATCATCATCGAGACGACGTCCATTATTGGCGGCGGTAATCCGAATCGTGTCGGGTGAGTCCCGCTGAATCTGGATTGACATCGTCGTCGCGGTTCCGTGGCTAATTGCGTTGGAAATCATTTCCGAGGTGACGATAAGTACCGATTCGGCCGTTTCAGGATCGACAGTCGACAAGAGGTCGGGCTTTACCGCGAGTGAAATCTGGCACATCCCCGACCAGAACGCGACGATGTTCGTGATTTTCTCGAGTGCGTCAATCGTCACCAGCGGGTCGCTGTCAACAGTTTCCAGAACCAGCCCGAGCGTGGCCAACGTGCGCTGCTGTTCGGCGGAATCGAGCGATCCTGAGCCAGAGCCCACCAAACGGGATTCGGCAAGAACCCGGGACTGGACCGAGGAGTGGAGAGTGTGGGTGAGGTGGCGTTGCCTGAGCCACGCGCGCCGCCGAGCCTCGGACAACTGAAAAGCCATGTTTCGACGCGTGTTGTCAAGTCGCGCCAATTGAGTCCGCCCCGAATACCAACTGAGGACGATGAGCTGGTAGAGGGCGGCCAGTGCAGGTAAGGCGATGAAACTCATAAAACCCGCGTCGAAATCTATTCCATCCGGGAACAGGAACGCTTGATTGAACCGGTGCGCGGGAATCCACGCAAGGGACAACACCACCGCGTAAGTCGCGGCAACACCGAGTGCCGGCCACCGTGTGGCGCCGAAAAGCGCAACAACTAATCGGAGAACGGTAAATACGACCAGACCCGACACAACCGACGCCGCCACGGCGTTGGCGAGAGGGAGAAGGTCGAGTAGTACCGTTCCCGCGCCGAGAAAAACGCCGAGACCAACAAAGGTGGGGCTCACCTGGTCACGAAAGGTGGGAGCGGCGGGCTGTACGAGTTGAACTCTGAGAGGAACACGTGCGGTTCGCGCAGGGGCGACGCTCGAGGCGAGAGTGTGGCTCAGTGGACGAATGACGTCGGTGGCGAGGGATTTGAGAGCTGTGGTAACTGAATCGCGCGACGTGGGATCGTCGGTGATTTGCCGGGACAATGACTCGACTGCCGGACGGAGGGTGCCGTCCACCTGATTGAGAAGTTGGGTGTCGCTGGCGGAAATTTCCCCGAGGATTAGGTCGCGCCTGTTTTCGATGGCGGAAATCTCTGTTTGGGTGCTCGTCGCTCTCTCCTTTGAAAGAAAAAGGCGACTGACAACTAGCGAAACGAGCGCCAACACGGGGGGAAGGCTGAAAGTTGCCAAGAAGAGCCGCGAGGACAGGTGCGAAATCGTTTCCAAATCGGTGACGTCCATAAAGAGGGACACGAATGTTCCCCGCAGCGCACCCACGGTGAACAGAACGAGCAGAACAGTAGTGAGCGAGCTGCGAAACTTCGCAGGTAAGGCGATTTTGGCGATAAACAGCAGTAGACCGACCGCGGCCACGGAGACCGCTGCGACACCTGCCGCGACGACCAGGGAGGGTTCCGCGAGTCGCCCGAGTTCCGAAGCGGTCGTTGGCAGCAGTGTGATCGCGAGATAAATGAAAAGGGTAACGGGTCGAAACACCCATGGGGTTGTGAGAATGTCGGTGAAGTCACGCGGCCTAAACGGCGCCTCCCGGCGATCGAAATTAGCGACCATTGAGCTGATCCCAATAAAGCCGTGCGAGTTGGACTCGAGCAGTGGGACCGGGTTTGACGCCCGCGGCCATCATCATGCGGCTCAGGAGGCGCTCGACTGCCCGAACAGAGGTGTTTCGTGAAGCGGCGATTTCATCGTTGGACAAGCCCTCGGAAACTAGTTTCAGCAAACCTATTTGTATGTTCGACAGTGACTGGGTGGTCGTAACCGTGGGTTCTGGCCGAACGTTGGATTCCTTGCCGTCCAAAGCCGTGGTCACCGCGAGACGAAGTGCGCTGGTGGAGTTGATTGCCGTTTTCACAATGTAGGCGGCATCATCAGGAATCGTCGACCACCCCTTACCCGTTATTCGAGGGTCGGCAAGGTTAGTAATGAACACAACGCCGATGTGAGGGTTCTCCGCTCGTGCCCGCTGGACGACGTCGATTCCCGTTGGTCCAATCCCGAGGTCGATGTCGGCGATGATAAGTTCCGCCTCTGTCGATTTGACCGCGGTGATTGCGC
>JANRET010000036.1:6277-8313 GCA_030725885.1 Microbacteriaceae bacterium
TCCAGCGCCTGGGTCACAAACCATTTTTCCGCTTCGAGGATGTCGGCGATAATGCTGCAAATGAGCGGTTCGTCATCGACGACCACTGCAGTTCGACGAGACGATTCGGTCACTCTATTTCTTTCGAGCGGAGGCAACGAGGGCGGTGACCACCTGATCGGCTGTGGCGCCAGTTTCGGTAGCACGTTTTTTTACCCACGCAGCGTTGACGCCGGACAGTGCAACCGAGATTGTCGCGGAAGAGGCGGCGTGTGGCGCCACAGACGGGGGGATGTCGTGTTTGCGCTGACTTCGAACGATGAGGGTCGTGACGGGAAGAGCAATCGTCGCCAGCGCGTCGAGGATGAGGACGACGCCAAAGAAACGCCAATACACGTCCTGGAATGACATCGGGGGGAACGTCCCGTCGGTCAGAATGACCGGAATAACGAGCGTGGGAACGATCGTGATGAGGACCAGAGCAACGCTGAGCGCCGTGCGAATCCAGCGCAGCGGGGAGTTTTGAAGCAACAACATCAGGTTAGCGTGGGCGAGCGATACCGCGACGAGGGCACTGACCGCAAATGACTTCGTGAGGTTGAGGTACAGGTCGCTCGGTTGATACATCGAGTCCGACCAGTTCCACCAAATGAGGGTGGCGGCGAGTCCCAGCGCTACTCCACTAGTTCCAATCCCGACCCAACCGAAGATTTTGACGTCACGACCGAACACGGCGAGGTGACAGAGCGCGAGAATCGAGAACCCCGCCACGGCGAGAGTTGTCAGCATGACTTTGCCCTGGGTTTCCCCGAAATCCCCCGACACGATGGTGTAGATCCCGATTAGTGCCGTGAAGACGAGCGAAACGATGACGGTCCAAATCGCGATTCGCCGGACGCCTTTGATGGTGCGTTCTGAGTCCGAAACCCGTGTTGTGCTCATGTCAACAGGATACGCCCGTGGGTGCCTAGCCGGCTATCGGCAGCACGCAAGTGAATCGTTCGAGTGCTGCTATTGAACGATGTCGAGGCCGGTCACGTCGGCGGCCTCCGCAACACTTCCCGCGTTCGTGAGGTTCGTGAATCCCATCTCGGCCATCGCCGAAATCGCCTGTGCAGAACGGTTGCCCGAACGGCAGTAGATCACGTAGGTGCCCACTGGGTCAAACTGCGCAATCTCGTCGGCAAAAGTCGCGCCCTGCCAGTCGATGTTGATGGCGCCATCAAGGTGACCCTCGGCAAATTCACCCGGGGTGCGAACATCGATGACGGCGGTGACGGTGCTCATGTCAGTATTCTCGGGCGCACACGCGGTTACGCCAAACATGACCGTCACAGCGGTGACGAGGGCGGCCAGAAGTGAGACGAATTTCTTCATGGGAATAATTCCTTTCGATCCCCCCTAGGGTATGCTAGAATCATGTCCAACGCAACTTGAGGAGCACCGTGATAATCCAACCCGACGAACTCAAAACCGCTCGTGATCGGCTCGCCCGTGTCCAAGGCCAAATCGGAGGGATTGTTCGGATGATTGATGAAGGTCGCGACTGCACCGACATTCTTCAACAGCTCTCGGCCGCGAGCACCGCTCTGACTCGAGCCGGTTTTTCAATTGTCTCGACCGGAATGGCGCACTGTGCCAACGAACCGGACAACAGCGACAGCCGAATGGCGCTTGAAAAAGCGTTCATGTCACTGGCGTGAGCGCACCAATGAAAACAATTATTGTCGGTGGTGTGGCAGGGGGGATGTCCGCGGCGACCCGTTTGCGGCGACTCGATGAAGCAGCCGAGATCACCGTCTACGAGGCCGGACCGGACGTTTCGTTCGCCAACTGTGGACTTCCCTATTTCATCGGTGGCGTCATCGGCAAACGGTCGAGTTTGTTGCTGCAGACACCCGAAAGCTTGGCGGCACGATTCAATCTCGACGTCCGCGTCAACACCCGGGTCGCCGCGATTGATCGAACGGCCAAAACCGTGACGGTTCGGGATGAACTGACGGGGGACGAGAGTACTGACCACTACGACACGTTGATTCTGTCGCCGGGTGCAGCAC
>JANRET010000037.1 GCA_030725885.1 Microbacteriaceae bacterium
AATTGTTCGAACGGAACGCATCGACACGTTCCGCAATCTTTTTGACGTTCTCCGATACCGCCGATGCGACCTCGGGAGCATTCTCTTTAACAAAATCGGTCGCAGCGGAAACCTGTTCCTGAACGCGAGGGTCGTTCCACACTTTGAGTGCGGCGGTCTTCATCTGCTTGTACCGCGCACGTCCCGCACGCGTGCCGAAAACATAGCCAACTCCGAGGCCTAACAGGAAAAGAATCTTTCCTCGCATGGTGACTCCTCCTTGTATGCCGTTGAGAGAACATATTCTATCCCCGAACGAGACCCACGAAAATCAGTAATACCCGCGACTGTCTGGTCGGCAATCCGTTGCTACCAGATGGTGACTCGCTCGGATGGGTCGAGCCACATCGGGTCATCCGCGTTGACGTCGAAGGTGTCATAGAACACGTCAAGGTTTCGCACAATTTGGTTGCACCGGAACTCGGGTGGCGAGTGCGGGTCGATCGCCAAAAGACGAAGGGCTTCCTCGTCGCGAGCCGATTGACGCCACGTCTGTGCCCACGACAGAAAGAACCGCTCGGCACCGGTCATTCCGTCGACGATCGGCGGTTCGGCGCCGTCCAAGGACAGCATGTAGGCCTTCCAGGCGATGCTCAGGCCGCCCAAATCCCCGATGTTCTCGCCGATCGTCAGTTCGCCGTTGACGTGATGGCCCGGCAGAGCTTGTGGTTCCAGCGCGTTGTACTGATCGATGAGTGCACGAGTCCGCTCGGAGAATCGCTCGCGATCAACATCGCTCCACCAGTTCGACAAACGCCCGTCACCATCGAACTCACTTCCTTGATCGTCAAACCCGTGACCGATCTCGTGGCCAATCACGGCACCGATTGCACCGTAGTTAGCGGCGGTGTCACGGTCCGCGACAAAAAACGGGTACTGCAGGATTGCCGCCGGGAATACGATTTCATTAAAACCCGGGTTGTAATAGGCGTTGACGGTCTGGGGCAACATAAACCATTCGTCCCGATCGAGTGGCTTCCCCACCTTTCCCAGTTCTCGCGCGAACTCGAATCGCGCTACGGCGAACACGTTGCCAATGAGGTCATCCGCCGCAACATCGACGGTCGAATAGTCGCGCCACTTCACGGGGTACCCGATTTTGGGGGTGAACTTGTCGAGCTTTTCGAGCGCGCGATGCTTGGTCTCGTCGCTCATCCATTCCAGGTTGGTGATTGATTCGCGATACGCTTCGGTCAGGTGGTGAATGAGAATGTCCATCTGCGCCTTTGCGGCCGGTGGGTAGTGGCGTTCGACGTACAACTTGCCCACCGCCTCACCGAGCGCCCCTTCCGCGAAACTTACTCCGCGCTTCCAGCGGTCTCGAATCTGTGGGGTACCGGAGAGGGTGGTGCCGTAGAACGCGAAGTTTTCCTCCACGAACTCTGCGGAAAGGTACGGGGCGAGCCCGTGAATGACCTGCCACCGCAACCAGTCGGTGAGGGACTCGAGGTCCGCCGATTCGAGAATCGACCGAGCGCCTTCAATAAAGGACGGCTGTCGGACAACGACCTCGGCAAACACCTGGTCCGCAACATCGAGTGCATCACGCCACGGCACCGCGACGGGTCCCAGCGACAGGGCGAGTTCATCCCAGCCGACCAGGTTGTAGGTCGCGTGGGTGTCACGGCACCGAACGGTGTCCCAGTGAAAGGACGCCAGTCGTTCTTCGACGGCGTATACGCGCGCCGCGCTCGCCGCAGGATCGGTCAGACCGGCGAGGGTGAACATGCGTTCGAGGTGGGCGCGATACGCCTCGCGAATCGAGGCGAAGGTGTCTTCGCGAAAATACGACTCGTCGGGAAGTCCGATTCCACTCTGTTCGAGAAACACCAGGTAGCGCGAGGGATCCCCCGGATCGTTGTCCACCCACATCGACACGAACGAGCCGATTCCGTCACGTTCCAACTCGCCCAGAGTTGACATGAAGTGGGCGAGGGACTCGACCTCATCAATCCGGTTCAGCAGCGGAGTCAATGGTGCGGCTCCCCGTGCGTTCACCGCGTCGACGTCCATGAAACTCGAATACAGGTCACCCACCTTTTGCGCTTCCGAACCGGCTGGGGCCGATTGGCATTCCTCGATGATGCTGCGGACTGCCTTTTCAGCTTCTTCCGCCAGTATGTGGAATGACCCGTATCGGGCTTTGTCGGCGGGAATGGGAGTTCGGGCAATCCATCGCTCGTTGATGTGGCGATACAGGTCATCCGCTGGGCGAATTGCCTCGTCGCGCTCGTCAATTTCA
Organism: Microbacteriaceae bacterium; assembly: GCA_030725885.1. Lineage (GTDB taxonomy): Bacteria > Actinomycetota > Actinomycetes > Actinomycetales > Microbacteriaceae > MWH-TA3. The sequence goes on from JANRET010000037.1 coordinate 2,282, forward strand.
ATTCCGGACTGTGTCATGGTGATTCCTTACCGTGGAGTGTGACTAATTGAGCAAACCGAATTGTTCCGCCTGTTTGGTGGGTCCCGCTACAAGGACCTCGTCAAACTCGGCAACAATCGTGTCGCTGTCGGCGTTGACCCAGTTTCCGTCACCCGTTTTTACGGCCATAACGGTGACTCCGTAGCGTTTGCGAATTTCCGAATCGCCAAGACGAGTGCCAATAATGTGCTGATTGGCCGTGGTTTTGATAATGACGTACGTTTTATCGACCTCGATGAAGTCGGTCGAACCCTTGACCTGGTGTGCGACGCGACGCCCCATGTCGTGTTCGGGATAGACGATGTGGTGAACGCCAATTTGACCGAGGATTTCACCGTGCTCGACCGATGTTGCCTTCGCCCAGACCTCTTTGGCTCCGATTTTGGTGAGATAGGCGGCGATGAGGATGCTGGCGAGAACATCCGAACCGATGGCAATGACGCACACGTCATAGTCCTTCACGTGAAGTTGCTCGAGTGCCTCGCCGACACCGGGGTCAACCCGAACAACTTTAGTGAGGAGTCCGTTGTGGCGTTGCACACGATCCTCGTCCGTTTCGATTCCGAGAACTTCAACGCCGCTTGCCATGAGTTCACAGGCCAGCGCACCACCGAAACGACCCAGCCCGAAGACAGCGACGTTGCGGACCGTCTTTCGTGTTCCAAATGTTCGTTTAACCAAGGAGGGGCCTTTCTTTCGGGAATTCATAGAGGTTAGGGCGATGGGTCAGGACGAGTGCTGTACTCAGCGTAAGCGGGCCAAGTCGTCCGACAATCATGAGCACGATGAGGTTGATGAGTGCGGCGTCGGGCAGAGATGCGGTGATTCCGGTGGACAGTCCTACGGTTCCGAAGGCGCTAATGACTTCGAAGATAATTTTGTCCGTATCAATAGTGGTGACAACTTGCATCAGAACGGTAGAAAGGGCAACGTAGGCGACCGAAAGAAGGGCAATGGTGATGGCCTGTCGGTGAACCGCACGCGACAGGCGTTTGCCGAAGATGTTGACTGCCGAATCGCCGCGCAGTTCGGTCCAGACGATGTAGGCAAGCACCGCGAAAGTGGTAATCCGGATTCCACCGCCGGTGCTACTTGGGCCCGCGCCAATAAACATGAGGGCATCCATACCGAGCCAGGTCTCAGGCTGAAAGAGACCCATGTCCAATGTGTTGAGGCCACCGCTTCGGGTCTGCACCGAATGAAAAAAGGAGGCCATGATCTTGGTGAACGTGTCGAGAGGTCCGAGGGAGTCTGGGTTGGACCACTCCAACACCGCAATATAGATCGTGCCACCGATCGTCAGGAAAACCGTCATCGCGAGAACTATGTTGAGATTCATCGTCCATACTCGCGGAGCCCACCCGACTCGGCGCAGTTCAATAAGGACAGGAAAGCCCACTCCACTGATGAGGACCAGTGCCGCAACCGTCAGGCTGATCACGGGGTCGTAAACGAACTGCATCAGACTGTCGGGGTAAAGCGAAAAGCCGGCTTGATTGAAAGCAGAAATGGAATGAAAAACTCCAGACCAGAGAGCTTCGCCAATGCCATAGTCGTATATAAAGGCGAACCATGCAGCAAGAATCACCGCCCCGATTGCCTCGAAAAACAGAACCAACTTGATAATACGAATGATTATTTCGCGCATCGTCCCCAGGTCCTGGGGAGTTCGAAACTCGGTAGAGATAAGGTCGGTTCCGCTCGTCGACAATCGTCGAAACACGAAAATCGCCACGAACCCCGACACCACCATGATTCCGAGTCCACCGAGTTGGATCAGCATCAACAACACAACTTTCCCGAAGTCCGAGAGAGTAGCTGACACATCCACAACAGTCAGTCCCGTGACCGACACGGCTGACGTTGAGGTGAAGAATGCGTCGAGAAAGGACAGCGGTGTTCCGGTTGCTGATATCGGCAGGGTGAGAACAACTGCCCCCACAGTGATGAGTACCAGATAGACCAATAACACGACCTGCGTCGGGTGAAGCGAAAAACGACCGCGAAGTCGCTCTCGGAGGGAGGTCAGTAAAGCCACCTCGCTAGATTACGCCCATAGGCTGTGTAAGTGAGATTAGTGGTGGCGACCTGTTCCGTGGATTACGCCGGACGATTGACCGCCCACCTGCCTCTTGCAACACGAACGCTGATGCTCAAGAGCGACGGGAGTGTGCTGATTCATTCCGACGGCGGTTCGTATAAGCCGCTCAACTGGATGAGTCCGCCCTGCGTCATCGATTTCATGGAACCCGACGACGACCTCGCCGCGGCCGGTGTTCTCGAATTGTGGCGGGTGACGCACTCGAAAACAGCCGACATGCTCGCGATTTCGATTTTCGAGATTCACCACGATTCCACCCACGAACTCGGCGAGGACCCGGGGCTTATCAAAGACGGGGTGGAAGCGGATCTGCAGCGTCTGTCCGCCAGTCAAATCGAGGTCTATGGTGACGGATTTCACCTGATCCGGCGCGAGTATCCGACCGCGATTGGGCCGGTCGACATCCTCGCGCGGGACGCGAACGAATCCGTTGTCGCAATCGAAATCAAACGTCGTGGCGACATCGACGGCGTTGAGCAATTGACTCGATACCTCGAACTGCTCAACCGGGACACAACCTTGGCGCCGGTCAGTGGCATTTTCGCGGCGCAGGAAATCAAACCACAAGCGCGCACCCTGGCCGAGGACCGCGGAATCCGCTGTGTGGTTCTTGACCTCGACGCTTTGCGCGGCGGCGAAACCGATCACGACAGGCTCTTTTGATGACATATACCGCCGTATTGTTCGACCTTGACGGAACGCTTGTCGATTCCGCGCCGGGAATCTTTCATTGTTTCGAACACACCTTTCGGATGATGCACCGCGAGGCACCCAGCCGCGCGTTAATGCGCCCATTCCTCGGACCGCCGCTGGAGGAAACCTTTCGCGATTCACTGGGGATGTCTGGTGACGACCTCATACGGGCCGTTGCCATCTATCGCGCCGAATACGCGGCGGGTGGCGCAATCACCGCAGAGGTGTATCCCGGTGTGATTGAGGTTGTCCGTGCCGTTCGGGCCGCTGGCATTCCCGTCGCGCTGGCGACATCCAAAGTGGAGTCGGGAGTGCGCATGGTTCTTCGCCACTTTGAGTTGGCCGACGACTTCGACGTAATTGGAACCGCAACCGATGACGACTCACGATCGAGCAAAGCCGACGTGGTCCAGTACGCACTCGAAACGTTGAATGATGCGGGAGCCGACATTTCCCGAGTCGTTCTCGTAGGTGACCGCATCCACGACGTCGACGGTGCGGCCGCCCATAACATCGACAGCATCCTGGTGGAGTGGGGATACGGAAACCCCACCGAATGGGATTTCGCCGGAGCGCGAGCCTCCACTCCCGAGCATTTGCGGGAATTACTGGGGGTTTAACTCATTCGAAAAGCCGAGAGCCGAGCCGAGTTGGCCACGACGAAAACAGACGAGAGTGCCATCGCGATGCCGGCAATCGCGGGACCCATGACCCCCGCCAGCGCGATGGGAATTGCCAGCGCGTTATAACCAAACGCCCACACCAGATTTCCGCGGATGGTCCCGAGAGTCGCGCGTGACAAGCGAATCGCATCCGACACACGGCGCAGGTCACGCGACACGATGACAATGTCACTCGATTCAATGGCGACGTCAGTTCCGTGCCCCATGGCGATACCGAGGTCCGCCTGCGCGAGTGCCGCCGCATCGTTGATGCCGTCGCCGACCATCGCGACGACGTCACCGGTTGATTGGAGTTTTGTGATGAGTTCGCGTTTCTCCGACGGTGAGAGCGGCGCATGTACCTCGGTGATTCCCACTTCTCTGGCAACGAGTTCGGCAACCGCTCGCGAATCGCCCGACGCCCCGGCAAGTGCACGTGCGAACAGTTGCGCCCGAATCGCCTCAATCGCGCTCGGTTTCACCACGTCACTGACGGCGATAATCCCCACCACCCGGTCTTCGTGGGCGACGGCCACAAGAGAGCGCCCCGCTGCGGTCCACGCCGACGCGAAATCGGCGAGCGTCGACGGAATCTGCGTGCCGCTCTCGACAAACCAGTCGAGCGACCCGGCTCGAACGCGCTGCGAACCGAGCATTCCGGTGACGCCTCGGCCCGGCTCGACGATGACGTCGCTCGCTGTTTCCGCCATCAACCCGCGGGTGGTCGCCTCCGCCACGACCGCACGAGCGAGCGGGTGATCTGTTCCCATTTCCACACGAGCGGCGCTGGCCACCACCGTGTCCGGCGAGACCCCGTCGGCCGCGACGTCAACGACGGTCGGGTGTCCACTTGTCAGCGTTCCCGTCTTGTCCAGAATGATGGTCGTCACGCGCCGCGTGCTCTCGAGAACATCGGTTCCGCGGATGATGATTCCGCTGCGTGCGCCACGGCCGGTTCCGACCAGCAACGCCATCGGAGTGGCGAGGCCCAATGCACACGGGCAAGCGATGACCAGGGTGGTGACGGCAACGGAAATCGAACGGGTGAGGTCCAGAGTCGCGACGAACCACAGAATTCCTCCGCTCACCGCGAGGGCGATGACAAGAGGGACGAACACCCGGGAAATCCGGTCGACCAGCTTTTGAACGGGGGCTTTACCGGCTTGTGCTTCTTCGACCATTCGGGTGAGTCGCGCCAGTTCCGTCGCCGCACCGACCGCGGTCGCACGAATGACGAGTCGCCCGCCCGCATTAATCGTTCCCCCAATGAGTTTCGAACCCGGTCCTACGGGCACGGGGATGCTTTCCCCGGTGACGGCGCTGGAATCAATAGCCGAGGTGCCGTCGACGACCGTGCCGTCCGTCGGCACAATTCCACCCGGCAGAACGACAACGTGGTCACCGGTCTGGACAGCACCCGCAGGGACAGATACCTCGCGTCCGTCAACGAGCAGCGCCGCGCTCTTGGCGGCGGTGTTGAGGAGTGCCGTGAGCGATCGTTTGGCCGCCCGCTTGGAGCGTGTTTCGAGCAGTCGCCCGAGCAACACGAACGCGGTGACGACCGCCGCCGACTCAAAGTACAGCGCGTGAGGGGCGTAACCGAAAAGCGGCATTTCCATGCGCATGCCGATTACCCCCGCCATCGTGAAAAACAGCGCGTACATCGACCACAGGTAGGCGACCGTGACACCGAGTGACACGAGCGTGTCCATCGTTGTCGCGCCGTGTCGGGCGTTACGAATCGTGGCGCGATGAAACGGCCACGCAGCCCAGGTCACAACCGGGGTGGTGAGGGCGGCCGCGAGCCACTGGAAACCGTCGAACTGTAGCGCGGGGAACATTGACACGAGAAGGACGGGAACCGCCAGAACAAGGGACACGACGACCCGAGCCGTCAGCACGGGATCGACGGGGGGTTCCGTCTCACGCTCGTTACGATCGATGACACGAGCACCATAGCCGACCTTGGTGATGGCCGCAATGAGCTCCGTGGCATCGGTCACACCGTCGATGTCGATCGCGGCGCGCTCCGTCGCAAAATTGACAGTCGCTGTGACGCCGGGAACAGTAGCGAGTGCGCCTTCAATCCGGCCGGCACACGTTGCGCACGTCATGCCCTCGAGGGCGAGGTCGACGTGAGTCGAAGACATTAGTGGACGAGTTCGTAGCCGGCATCGACAATCGCGGCGTCCAGCGAGTCGGTGTCCACCGGATTGTCGCTCTCAACGTGGAGCGTTGACTCGCCGTTCGCGACGAGATCGATGGAAACCCCCGTCACGCCGGGAACAAGTGCCACCGCCCGGGACACCGTCATCACACAGTGGTTGCAGGTCAAGCCCGTGACCCCGAAATCTGTTGTGCTCATGGAATATTCCTTTCCCGACTATTACCAACGTACTGCTGTTCGAAATATTCCGAGAGAACAGGAAAAAATCCTGGTGCGCAAGAGGGGACTTGAACCCCTACGCCCTTGCGGGCACTGGCACCTGAAGCCAGCGCGTCTGCCATTCCGCCA
>JANRET010000038.1 GCA_030725885.1 Microbacteriaceae bacterium
GTCCAAACCGGTTGCAGGTTCCGTCAGACGACGAAGCGAAACATCCGTGAGGTTCGTATAGAACGCGAGACGGGGGTCGTCCAGCGACTCGATGCGTTCGAGTCGCACCGCTAGCGCAGCTCGGTGGTTCGAGCAGGCCGAGCCGCGACAACGACCCACACGATGAATGCTGCGACGTTCGCGAGTGTGATGACCAACATCGACAGCGCGAGAGTCAGAAGGTCCCCGGCGTTCACTTCCGAGACACCGGCGTCGATAAGGTCGGCCGACTCATACCCGAGCCACAGCAGAACGGCCAACGAAATGGGTCCGATCAGATGGACAGCCCAGGCGAGCCACACGGGCGATCCGACATCGCGAAAACGTCGGATTGTGACGGTCAGGGTGGGGACGAAAAGCCAGATCATCACGAGGGTGGAAAAAGTCCAAAGCGACTCGTTCATCGTCGTGTCAAGGATCATGCGGATTTGGTCGCCGGTAAGAGTGCTCACGTCCTCAGGAATTTCGAGAGTCGACGCCGGGCTCAGAACCGAATCAATCGTGCTCACAACCGCACTGGCCAAGACGGTGAACAAAAACCAAAACCAGAAGGCTCGCCGTGATGCTCGTCCATCAATGTTTCGCCATTCACGAAACCCCAATCGGACCGCGTCGACAAAGGTGAGTTGGGCGTTGTCTTCCATTCCCCCATTATCGCCGAGGCACGGCTCATAGACTGGAGGGACAATGACAAACTTCTTCCTCGTTCGACATGGTGAGACCGATTGGAACCTCGTCGGCCGAATTCAGGGCGCAACCGACATCCCCCTCAACGACACTGGTCGCTCGCAGGCACAAAAAACGGGCGAAAAGATGCGTGGCCGTCGTTGGGACGTTATCCTGTCCAGTCCCCTGTCGCGCGCCTACGAAACCGCGAGCATCATCGCCGCATCGCTGGGGATGACCGAACCCATCGCCGATGACGACCTCGTCGAACGCAACTATGGTGAGGCCGAGGGAATGACCGGCCCCGAACTCGAAGCGTTTTATCCGAACGACACCCCCATCCCCGGACGCGAGTCGCGCGAGGCGGTCAAGATTCGTGTGCTGGCCGCGATTCACCGGATTGCCGCTGAGTACAAGGGCAAGAACGTGGTCATCGTGGCACACGGTGGCGTGATTCGGGCAGTGTTGCAGTCGACCACCGGACAGGCTTTTTTCGGCGAGCGAATCGCCAACGGATCGGTTCACTCGTTCCACCACTCCGACGACGGCCTTGAACTGGTTCAGTTCAACGACCCGCTCGAACTGCTGACCGACGACATCTCTCTTCCGGACTTCGAGGACCAACAACCACTGGAAAGGCGCGAGTAATGGGGTGGAAAAAGATCGAGAACCTTCATGCGAACGGTGTTCGCGTAGCCGAGGCACTGACGGCTCTCGGAGTGTCCGGCGAGATAGTCGAAACCCTCGAATCGTCTCCCACGGCGGCGCGCGCGGCGGAACAACTGGACATCGAAATCGGACAGGTGTGCAACTCGCTCGTGTTCAATGCCGATGGTGAGCCGCTGTTGATTCTCGCGTCCGGTGGTCACAAGGTCGACACTGATCGCGTCGCGGCCGAGATCGGGGTGGCATCTATTCATCGTCCCGACGCCGATTTTGTGAGACTTCACACCGGTCAGCCCATCGGTGGCGTCGCCCCCGTCGGGCACCCAACCCCGCTGCGCACAATCGTGGACACCGCGCTGGCGAACTGGGACGTGGTCTGGGCCGCGGGCGGACACCCGCACTACGTCTTCCCCACCTCGTTCGACGAGCTGGTTCGTATTACGGGCGGTCAGACTCTCGACGTCGGCTAGCGGTAGACGACGCGGTCATTACGTCGGTCTAGGTCACCCGTCAGACTGCCGCGCGAGGAATTCGCGAATCGCCGATGCGGTTTCGAGCGGTCGTTCGTAGTGAACGAGATGCCCAACATCACTGAGCACGTGAAGTGCGGCGTTCGGAAACTGGCGCTGCACCGCAATTTGGGCCGCCAGCGGTGTGATGTCATCGTGGTCCGCGGCGACCAGTAGTACCGGCGCGCCGATCTCCGAGGCGAAATCAGGAATCGATGCCGACGTCGACGCAGCAAATGCACCGATAAGCGAATTCCGATCGGAGTAGAGCGAAAAATAACGCGCGTGCTGTTCGTGAATCCATGCTCGAAGCCCGGGGTTCCTGGACTTGGCCAACAGGGCGCTCATCAGACGAACAAACAACGGGTTGCCGAGCCACGCGGAACCCCACGTTTCGGGAAGCAATCCGCCGACGCCGTACCACGCGGACGCGATTGCGGTCGTGAAACGTTTCGGTCCCGACAGCGCGCGTTGCGAGATCGGGTTGATGAGAACCACGGGAAGAGTTCGATCGCCGCGCATGGCGTTGGCGACGATGAGGGAACCGAAGGAGTGTCCGATGACGATTGCGGTCTGGGTTGACGTCGCCGTCAGGAAGGCGCGGAGCCAGCGTCCGTAGCCATCAATCGACACGGAACCATCGGGCCAACCGCTGCTCGAACCGAAGACCGGGATGTCCGGGATGAGGATTCGAAATTCGTGAAGTGCATCGCCGATCAATTGAAGACCGTGATGGTCGCCCCGGAAGCCGTGAATCATGACTATCGTCGTGGCCTTGGGTTTCGCCGAATATTCCCACCAGTGCGTGGTCGTTCCATCCACCTCGGCGGTGCATTCAACCCCGATGCGCGGCGACATCAGTCCGGCGTAGGGGTAGGGGGCGTTCACTCTAACATTTTATCGGGGTGCCCCTCAGGGTTTCCTGTCCGAACCGCGAATAGGGTGAAGTCATGGACACATGGGAACGATTGGGCGTATTCGACCTTGAGACGACGGGATTGAACGTCACCACCAGCCGGATCGTGACGGCGTTCGTTGGCGTTCTGGATTCATCCGGAGCCGTCATCGAATCACACGAGTGGGTTGCCGATCCGGGTGTAGATATCCCCGATGCAGCCGCAAATGTTCACGGCTACACCACCGAGCGCGCACGTGCCGAGGGCCGTCCCGCCAGCGACGTGGTGTCCGAGATTGTCGAGCGATTGCGTGTGCTGTTGAGCGCCGGAACCCCGGTGGTCGCGTACAACGCGTCGTACGATTTTTCGCTCTTGCATCACGATGCAATTCGTCATCAGGTTGAGCCTCTCGCTGGTCCCCGTCCGCTCATCGACCCGCTCGTCATCGACAAAAAGGTGGACACCTTCCGAAAGGGTTCCAGGACTTTGCAGGCGGCGTGTGATCTGTACGGAGTCGACCTCGGCGCGGCGCACGAATCCCAAGCCGACGCTGTCGCAGCGGGCCGAGTCTTCCTGGCGATTCGAGAGAAATTTGCGGGTTCGCCGGAACTCGCGCTCACACCCAGTGAATTGCATGATGCGCAGGTGTTGTGGGCGAAGGCACAATCCGATTCATTCGCCAAGTATCTGGCGAGCAAAGGCGAGACCTCGAGACGACCGGGAGACGGAATCTGGCCAGTCTTCGCGGGGTAGTTCGGTTTCACACAAACAAAAGCCACGCGAAAAGCGTGGCCTTTGTGAAAGAGACAGAGGTTACTGACCGAAACCTTCGTAGCGCTTGTTGAACTTCTCGACGCGTCCGGCCGAGTCCATGATGCGCTGCTTTCCCGTGTAGAACGGGTGCGACGCGGACGAGATTTCCACGTCGATGACGGGATAGTCGATTCCGTCAACCGCGACCGTCTTTTCCGATGTCGCGGTCGAACGGGTCAAAAACATTTCGCCACTTGCGAGATCGCGAAAAACGATGGGCGCGTACGTGGGGTGGATTTCAGCCTTCATGGTGTTCCTTCATGGGATGCAGGGCGCAATTGCGCAACACCACAGTGTATCAGAATCGCTAACACGCCACTAATCGCCGCGGGCGGAGAATCGACCGGCGAACCGAGAGACGGTAATCGGAGTGCCGAACGCCGAACTGAGTGTCTCGGAGTCCAGCGTGGAACCGATGGGACCAGCGGAATGAACGCGGCCATTGGTAACCACGAGTGCGTGGGTGAAACCGGGCGGGATTTCTTCGAGATGGTGTGTGACCATAATCATCACCGGGGCGGTCGGTGAGTTGGCAAACTCACCCAACAACCGAACGAGTTCTTCGCGGGAACCGAGGTCAAGGCTCGCGGCGGGTTCGTCCAACAAGAGAATCTCGGGGTCGGTCATCACCGCGCGGGCAATCATCGTGCGCTTTTGTTCGCCGTCGCTCAGTGTCCCGAACTTGCGATCGGCGAGCTGATCAAGTTTCCACTCGGACAACACTCGCCGCGCTCGCTCTTCGTCAACGGCGTCATACTTTTCGTTCCATCGTCCCGTCACGGCCCAGGCCGCGGTCATCACGACATTGACAACGATTTCCGTGGGCGGAATCTGGCGTGCCATCGCCGTAGATGCGAAACCGAGGCGCGGACGCAAACTGAAGACGTCTTCGTCCCCCAGGTGCTCCCCGAGAATAGTGACGACCCCGTCGGTCGGATGTTCGTAGGCGGCCGCGAGCAGCAGCAACGTTGTTTTTCCTGCCCCGTTTGGACCGATCACCACCCAACGCTCGTCATGCTCGACGGCCCAGGACACGTCGTCGACAATCAACTTGCCATCGCGGACAACGGACACATTGTGAAATTGGACAACGGAAGACATGATGACGCCAGACTACGCGAGCGTGACAGCCGACGGGCTATTCTGTTGAACGAGTCTGTCGCACTGTGGTTGCGTCACTCGGGCGGGAGGCCCTGTGAGTCGTTTTATTGTGATCTGCGATGTCGATTCGACACTCATCAATGAGGAAGCGATTGACCAGTTGGCCGAGGTGGCCGGTTCGGGTGCCGAAGTTGCGGCGCTGACTCAGCGCGCGATGAAGGGGAAACTCGACTTCGCGGAATCGCTTACCGCGCGGCTCGCCACACTGCGTGGAACACCCGCCAGCGTCTTCAACGACGTGTTGGGGAAGGTGTCCCTCACCTCAGGGGCGGCATCCCTGGTGGACGCCGTCCACGACGCCGGTGGTTACATCATCGCGGCGTCGGGTGGTTTCCATGAGATTCTCGATCCGCTCGCGACGCAATTGGGTCTCGATTCCTGGGTCGCCAATCGACTCGAGGTAATGGACGGTCAACTGACCGGCCGAACCTACGGACCGATTGTTGATGCCGAAGTGAAGGCGAAATTCCTGGTCGCCTTTGCGAAGTCTAAAAGAGTGCCAATGGAAAATACGATCGCAATCGGCGATGGAGCGAACGACCTTCCCATGATGCGCGCAGCGGGGGTCTCGGTTGCGTTTTGTGCACAACCCGCCGTTCGTGATGCCGCATCAGTCCGAATCGATGTTCGTGACCTGTCGCTGGCCGCGTCACTCTTTGGCCGACGAGCGGAATAAAACGTGAGGTTAGTGCCCCATCCCGAGGCCGCCGTCGACCGGGATGACGGCACCAGAGATGTACGCGGCGTCATCCGAGGCGAGCCAGGCAACAACCGCGGCGACTTCGCTCGGCTGGGCAAATCGCCCCGCCGGAATGCTCTTCTTATAGGCCGCTTGCTGTTCATCCGACAGTGACGAGGTCATGTCGGTCTCGATGAATCCAGGGGCGACAACGTTGGCGGTGATTCCGCGTCCACCCAGTTCTCGAGTGAGCGAGCGCGCAAAGCCGACGAGCGCGCTTTTGGACGCCGCGTAATTCACTTGTCCGGCGCTCCCGAGTAATCCGACAACCGACGAGATGAAAATCACGCGACCAAATCGTTGTTTGATCATCGAATTGATTCCCCGTTTGACGAGTCGAAACGAGCCGGTCAAATTGGTATCGATGACTGTCTCGAAATCGTCGTCCGTCATCCGCATGAGCAACGTGTCCTTGGTGATACCCGCATTCGCCACCAGAACTTCGATGGGGCCGAGTGATTCCTCGACTGCCGTGATGGCAGTGGTGAGTGAGTCGCCGTCCGTCACGTCCGCGTGCACGGTCAGGCTACCCGCTGGCCCCTCGCCGCTTCGGGCGGTGACCGCCACGCGATGGCCCAGCTCAATGAATTTTTCGGCGATGGCGCGACCGATCCCGCGATTTCCGCCGGTCACCAATACGGTTCGAACTGTCGTCATGACTTCCAGCGTAGTGGTGGGCGTAGACTGGTCCCATGTCGCGGGACCTTCAATCCCTCACTTCGCTTCCGGTCTCGCCGAACGAAGAACGACAATCGCGCCTCGGCCAATACATGTTGGCGATGTTTTTACGTCTCGTGTGCCTGTACGCCTGTTTCGTCGTACCCGGTTGGTGGATCCTCATCCCAGTAGCAGGTGTCGTGGTACTTCCGCTGGTTGCCGTCGCGCTCGCGAACGTGGTGAACTCGTCGAAATCCAAGTCGCTCAGCGCCCGCGAGTCCAACGTTCCGAGTCTGACGAGTTTCACTCCGTGAGTGTCTGGCGGCTCGCCGCCACGAAACGGTGGATAGGAATTCTGGGATTCACTCTCGCTTTCGCCGTGGCCTGCGTCGGACTCGGTCAGTGGCAATTTGATCGGCGCGCAAGCGCACAGGCGGCCATCGCGCTGCTGGACAACAACTATGCGATCCCCACAGCGTCTCTGTCCGAGGTTGTCGAAACCGTCGACGACTATGACGCCTCCGAGAAATGGCGTTCGGTTCGCATCATCGGCGTGTACAACCCCGAGGTACTGTACGTGCGAACTCGCTCGGGTGCGGGGGGTATTGGGTTCGAACAACTCTCGATGCTAACTCAATCCGACGGCACAGTCTTCGTCGTCAACCGTGGTTGGGTTCCCGCGAACGGTGATAACTCGGCGCCCGCTGAGACTCCCTCCCCACCCGCCGGTCTCGTGATCGTGACCGCCCATCTCATCCCCGGTGAACAACAGATTCTCGGTCGCGATGCTCCCGCTGGACAGATTGCGACGATTCACCTCGCGACGATTGACGAACTCACCGACGGACCCCTCTTTCGCGGCTGGTACGGACGGGTGGACACCGAGTCTGTGTCCGCCGACACGGGTACTCCGTGGGAGCGCCCCGTCCTCAGTGAAGGCCCCCACCTGTCGTACGCCCTCCAGTGGTACGTGTTCGCGGCTATGGGGTTTTTCGGTTACGGATGGGCGCTGCGCAAAGAACACCGTGGTGACGTTGTGCCCACTCCGAGGCTGCGAAAGCGCCGAAGCGACGAAGACATCGAGGACGAGGCCCTCGACGCCCGCTAGGCCAGTTCGATGAGTTCCTGGTATTCGGCGCTCCAGTGATCCTCGACGCCATCGGGCATGATGAGAACTCGCTCGGGATTGAGCGCTTCGACCGCACCGGGGTCGTGACTGACCAGCACGACCGCACCTTTGTAGTGCGACAGCGCGCCAAGGATCTCGTCGCGTGACGCTGGGTCGAGGTTGTTAGTCGGTTCGTCGAGAATCAACACGTTGGCACTGGACACGACCAGGGTGGCGAGCGCGAGGCGCGTTTTTTCACCGCCAGAAAGTACTCCCGCGGGCTTGGTGGCATCGTCCCCGGTGAACAGGAATGAACCGAGAACCTTTCGCGCCTCTGTTTCCCCGAGGCTGGGTGACGCGGACATCATGTTGGCCAGAACTGTTTGCTTCACGTCGAGGGTCTCGTGTTCCTGCGCGAAATAGCCAACCCGAAGGCCGTGTCCCGCATCGATCGCGCCGGTGTCGGGCTCATCGACACCCGCGAGGATTCGCAACAACGTTGTCTTTCCTGCTCCGTTCAGCCCGATCACGACCACCTTGGAACCCTTGTCAATCGCCAGATCCACCGCCGTGAAAATCTCGAGTGACCCGTAGGACTTCGACAGATTGTGCGCCATAATGGGCGTCCGGCCACACGGTGCCGGGTCGGGAAACCGGAGTTTTGCTACGCGGTCTTGGACTCGAACATCGTCGAGTCCGGCGAGCATCTTTTCCGCGCGGGCCACCATCTGATGGGCTGCGGCGGCCTTCGAGGCCTTCGCCCCAAACTTCGCGGCCTGTAATTGCAGCGTGGTGGCCTTTTTCTCGACGTTCGACCGCTCTTTCTTCCGGCGTTCTTCGTCCGCTTCGCGCTGGCGAAGATAGTTCTTCCAGCTCATGTTGTACACATCGAGTCGCTCGCGGTTTGCATCGAGATAAAACACGCGGTTCACGGTTTCCGTGACGAGCGCGACGTCGTGGGAAATTACGATTACGCCCCCTTTGTAG
>JANRET010000039.1 GCA_030725885.1 Microbacteriaceae bacterium
CTCGACAACCAACTGTGGGATCGCTTCAAGGCTGCCGGAGATGCGCTCTATAGTGCGGGTACGGCGGAGTGGGCGGCAAACACCGCGGCCAAAACCGCGCTATTGTCCGAGTTCAGTCATTTGCTCACCGAAAAGGACGTCGCCGCAGCGCAGCGCGGTTTTCGAGAATTGCGTACCAAGTGGGACACCATCGGAAACGTGGCAAAGGCAGATGAACGTAAGATCAACGACGGATTCCGGGCAATCGAGCGCAACGTCCGCGCACTCGAGGCGGAACATCTCGATCGGACCAACCCCGCAAAAGTCGCACTTCGCGAAGGATTTGCGGCTCAGGTCGAACAGTCGATTGCCCAGTTGGAAGTGCAGGCCGAAGCGGCACGAGCGGCATCGGACTCGGCTGCGCTGACACAAATTGAAGCAGATATCGCGTCCAAGAGGGAATGGCTCGCGGCGATTAGTTAGCCCGCATTGACGCGATAAACGTCGTACACCGCATCGATTCTACGAACGGACGACAACACTCGGTCGAGGTGAGTCGTATCCGACATCTCGAACACATATCGCGACGTCGCGATCCGATGCGAATCCGTCTGAACCGACGCGGTGAGAATGTTGACATGGTGTTCAGCGAGCACACGAGTGATATCCGACAGCAGTCCCGATCGATCCAGTGCTTCGACCTGGATGTGAACGCGGAACACGGTTGAGGACGCGCTCGCCCACTCCACGTCGATCATCCGCTCTTGTTCACCGTCAAACCCCTTGACGTTCGGGCAATCATCGCGATGAACACTCACTCCGTTGCCGCGCGTGATGAACCCCACAATGACATCACCCGGAACCGGCGTACAACACTTCGCAAGCTTGACAAAGATGTCGGCCGCTCCGCGCACAAGGACTCCGGAATCATTCACGCGATTTGTGGTCGGGCGTTTAGTCGGAACTACGAATGCAGTGTCGTCATCGTGTTCGATTTCTTCGACAATCGCCATGATTTTTTCGACGACGGATTGGGTAGACACATGGCCCTCTCCCAACGCAGCGTAAAGACTGTCGACATTGTCGTACTTCAACTCCGTCGCGACCGACGCAAGGTTCTGCGCGGATAGCACGCGATTCAGCGAAAGGTTCCTTTTTCGGACAACCTTCGCGAGTGCCTCCCGCCCGCTCTCAATCGCATCGTCGCGACGCTCTTTCGTGAACCAACCGCGGATCTTCGAGCGCGCTCTCTGGCTCGTCACAAAGTTCAACCAGTCCTGACTCGGTCCCGCATCGGGGTTCTTGGACGTCAGAACTTCGACCGTGTCGCCCGACCCCAATTGGGTATCGAGCGGCACAAGGCGCCCATTGACCTTCGACCCCATAATCCGGTGTCCGATTTCGGTGTGGACGGCGTAACCGAAATCAACCGGCGTGGCGCCTGACGGGAGTCCGACGACTTTTCCTTTCGGGGTGAAGACATAGACCTCTTTCGCTCCGATTTCGTAGCGCAGGGTGTCCAGGAATTCGGACGGATCTTCTGTTTCGGCTTCCCAGTCGGTGATATGAGCAAGCCACGCCATGTTTTCATCGGGAAGAATCTCGTCGCTCGATTTCGTTCCGAGCGTTTGCCGTTCCTTGTATTTCCAGTGCGCCGCCACACCATATTCGGCCCGTTTGTGCATGTCGAGGGTACGAATCTGAATCTCAACGGCTTTTCCCTCGGGACCAAACACGGTGGTGTGAAGGGACTGATACAGGTTGAACTTGGGCGTAGCGATGTAATCCTTGAATCGTCCCGGCATCGGATTCCAGCGAGCGTGCACAGCGCCGAGCGCGGCGTAACAATCACGAATCGACGAGACCAAAATTCGGACCCCGGTGAGGTCGTATATTTCTTGGAACTCTCGTGACTGCCGTACCATTTTTTGATAAATCGAATAGTGCTGCTTTTGACGGCCCACAACCCGGGCTTTTACTCGCGCCGACTTCAGATCTCCAGAGATCTGGTCGATAATGCTCTGCACGAACCGGTCGCTCTCGGGTGTGCGCTCGGTCACGAGCGAATCAATCTCGACGTATAACTTGGGGTGAAGTACCGCGAACGATAGATCTTCTAGTTCCCACTTGATCGTCTGAATACCCAGTCGATGCGCGAGCGGAGCATAAATTTCCAACGTCTCACGTGCGCGCATTGTGAAGGCGATCGGCGAGCTTAATCAAGATCACACGAATGTCCTTGGACATTGCGACCACCATTTTACGGACGGTCTCGGCCTGTGCATCATTACCGAACTTGATTTTGTCGAGTTTGGTGACGCCGTCTACCAGCAGAGCAATTTCGTCGCCGAAATCTTTTCGCACCTCGTCCAGCGAGTACAACGTGTCTTCCACCGTGTCGTGCAACAACGCTGCGGCAATGGTCTTGGCACCGATGCCCAGCTCAACCAAAATCTCTGCGACCGCAAGTGGATGGGTGATGTAGGGCTCTCCGGACTTTCGGGTTTGTCCCTCGTGGGCTCGTTTTGCTACCTGATACGCACGCTCGACGATGGCAACATCCGCGCGGGGATTGGTTTGCCGCAGCGCGCGAAGAATTCGCTCGAGAACGCCGCCCGTTTCCGACCGCGAAAAGAGCCGAGGAAACAGCGCTGGACGGTGTTGAACCCCAGTCGAACTGATCTCGGTCATCACGCCTCCTGTTTCTTAGTGTAGAACAGGTGTGTTAGCGCACTGCCCCCGAAGCGTTGCGGGTTAACTCGGGTCGCGCTTTGCGCCCCTGCTTTGTCAATTCGGACTCGCCTTCCCGCAATTGCGCGTACATTGGTGCAGCGATGAAAATCGTGGAATATGCACCGCACAGAATGCCAACGAACAAGGCGAGTGCGATGTCACGGAGTGTTCCCGCCCCGAGCAACAGCGATCCGATGAACAAAATGGAGGCGACAGGTAACGCGGCCACCACCGAAGTGTTGATTGAGCGAACCAGAGTCTGGTTGACCGCGAGGTTGACCGATTCGGCGAAAGTCCGTTTGGACTCGTCATAGGAAATTTCCGTGTTTTCCCGAATTTTATCGAAAACAACAACGGTGTCGTAGAGCGAATATCCGAGAATTGTGAGAAGCCCGATAACCGCGGCGGGCGTCACCTCGAGCCCGAACGCTCCGTATATCGCGATGGTGATTATCAGGTCGTGAATCACCGCCACGATTGCCGCAACCGACATCTTCCAGGTTCGGAAATACAGGGCCATGACGATGCTGACGAGAACCAGGAACACGACGAGCGCGCGGAGCGCTTGACCCGTGATGTCCGCTCCCCAGGTTGCACCGATGAACGATGAGGTCACGCGTTCGACGGGCACACCATAGGCCTCCGCGAGAGCTACGCGCAGGGAGTCGGTTGCTTCGGTCGTCAACTGTTCGGTTTGTACGCGAACACTGGAACCTCCGACGATTGTTGTCTTGGGCGCAGCCACATCACCCGCTTCTGCGGTTACCGTTTTCTCGGCGATCGACACGTCGACGACCGAGGGGTTGGAAACCTGGAATTCAGAACCACCGCGGAATTCGATGCCGAACGTGAATCCGCCGCGCAGCAGCGTCATGACGACAGCGACGAGAATTACCGCGGAGGACAACAGGTACCAGGTCAGTCGCTTTCCGATGAAGTTGAAGCTTGTTTCACCCGTATACAGACGGTTCCCGAACTGAGTGATGCGACTCATTGCGAACCCCCGTTTTCCAGAGCTTTACGCTCTGCGATTGATTGACGCGTGCTCGATTCTCGTGCGATACTCTCGCGCTTGCTCTTCGAGACCGAATCGTCAACTCGGAATTCTCCACGCCCGCGGTAGACCGCACCGAGTCCGCTGCCATCCAAACCGGTCAGTGCGTGTCCCGACGTGAAAAGACGGGTGCGGGCGAGCAACTGCAAGAGCGGATGGGTGAACAGAACCACGATGAGGATGTCGACGACCGTCATCACACCGAGCGTGAAGGCGAAACCACGAACGTTTCCGACCGCGAGGACAAACAGAACTACTGACGCCAAAAGGTTTACCGCACCGGACACCAGGATTGTTCGTCGAGCTCGTCGCCACCCGGCTTCGACCGCGGAAATCAGAGTGCGACCCTCGCGCAGTTCGTCGCGCACGCGCTCGAAATAGACAATAAACGAGTCGGCCGTCACACCGATACCAACAATCAAACCGGCAACACCCGCGAGTGACAGGCGGTAATCGTTCGACTGCGAGAGGTACACGGTCACCAACAACGTAAAGACCGCGGCGACGGCGAGAGATCCGATCGTGACAACGGCCAACATCCGATATTGGAAGATGGCGTAAAGGACGACCAGCGCTAGACCAATCAAACCGGCAAGAATCCCGCTTTCGAGCTGCGCGACGCCCAACGTGGGGGTAACCGTTTCACTGGACTGGACTTCAAAGCCGATGGGGAGTGCCCCGAACTTGAGCTGGTCAGCTAAGGCCTTCGACGAAGCCTCGGTGAACGAGCCCGAAATAACGGGCTTACCGTCGGGAATCGCGGCGAGAGTTCGGGGTGCCGAAATTACTTTGCCGTCCAGCACGATGGCGAATTGATTTTGCACACCGGGCAGTGACGTTAGTCGGGTTGTCACCGCGCTGAACGCCCGTGTCCCTTCCGCATTGAAGGTGAGGTAAACACCCCATTCGTTCGTCTGAACCCCGCTGGAGCCCGCAAGGAAGTTGGCGGAGGCATCGGACACCATGTCGCCATCGACCTCGACGGGTCCAAGAATGTATTTGAACGACTGATCATCGGCGCAAATCACGAGAGGTTGTGTCGGATCAGCGATGTTTGCGCCCGCCGCGTCGAGGGCGTCACACGTCTCGGTGAGGTAGGTCGCGTACAACTCGGGTGTGACCCAGTTCCGGTCACTCGCGTTCGCTGGTTCGCCAGTCGGTTCGGGCCACACGGCAGGGGTTTCGAGCGTGCCGAAGTCATTGATGTCAATTCCCTCGACATTAAGGCTCGGGTCGGCTATGTCGGCAGCGACTTGGTCTACCGTCGACGCCTGGTCGGTGACGAGGACCGGTCGGAACTCGAGTTTGGCCGACGACCGAATTCGATCGAGCGTCGCCTGATCGGGCGTGCCGGGAATGGCGACGATGATGTTCGTGCCACCCTGCGTCGTAACCTCCGCCTCGCTGACGCCCGTCGCATCGACGCGTTGGCGGATAATTCCGACGGCCTGCGCGAGTTCTTCCTCGGACACCGAAGCGCCATCTGCCACCTGCGGAGCCAGAATAATCTGGGTTCCGCCCTCGAGATCAAGGGCGAGTTTGGGGGTCCAGCTCTCGTTGTCGAAAACCGCTGCGGACGTAATGAGAGCCCCGAAAGCAGCGAAAATCATCAACAGCCACACCAGCGAACGAATCGCGCGGGTTGAGGTACTCGACGTGGCCATAATGTGCTCGGGAACTACTTAGCGGCGGGTTTGGCCGCAGCGGATTTGGCGACGGAAGACTTCGGTGCTGCCGACTGTGTTGCAGCGGGTGAAACCGACTTTTCCACAACGGGCTTCTCGATAACGCTCACAACCGACTGGCGGTGGAGACGCAGTTTCGTCCCCGGAGTGGTCTCCAGCACGATTTCGTTTTCGGCCTCGTCAAGAGACACGATCGTTCCAAAAATCCCCGAGGTGGTCATAACATTCGCGCCTTTGACGACCTTGGAAACAAGAGCTTCGCGGTCCGCTTTTTGCTTGCGCGAGTTACGTATCATAAACACGACCATGAGCGCGAGTACCGCGAGCATCATAATTGTCAGCGGATCAATCATTGGGAGTCAACTCTTTTCTGGTCGGGATACACACAACGTTTCCCATCATAGACCGCTTGGCGGATTCTTCCCGAGCAACTCCCACGCGGCGGGGGTCGCGACACGACCACGCGGTGTCCGCGCGATTAGTCCCACGCGAACGAGATACGGCTCAACGACCGATTCGAGTGTGTCGCGTTCTTCACCGACTGCCGACGCGAGGGTCGCGATGCCGGCCGGACCACCGCGGAATGAGTCCATCAATGCGATCAGGACGGCGCGATCAAGGCGGTCAAGGCCGTGGTCATCAATGTCGAACACCGTAAGCGCAGCGTGCACCGCGTCTCGGGAACCAGCCTCTTTATGGACGACGAGGTAGTCCCGAACTCGCCGCAACAACCTGTTGGCAATCCGCGGCGTACCGCGCGAGCGTCGTGCCAACTCGTGGACGGCGTTCGCGTCCAAATCAACGCCGAGAAGAGCGGCCGAACGTTGGACGACCGATTCGATCTCCGCCACTTCGTAGTACTCCAGGTGGGCGGTGTACCCAAATCGATCGCGCAGCGGAGCGGGAAGCAGGCCCGATCGTGTGGTCGCACCGACCAGAGTGAACGGTGCGATCGCCAGCGGGACGGTGGTAGCACCGGGTCCTTTGCCGACCATGACGTCGATTCGAAAATCTTCCATCGCGATGTACAACAATTCCTCGACGCCGCGCGGAAGACGATGAATTTCATCGATGAACAGCGTCTCGCCCTCGCTGAGCGACGACAGCACAGCAGCTAAGTCGCCGGTGTGGGTGATGGTGGGACCACTCGACAGTCTCAGTGGAGAACCTGTTTCGTGCGCGACAATCATCGCGAGCGTTGTTTTGCCCAGTCCGGGAGGTCCCGCGAGCAGAACATGGTCTGGCGTGCGCCCTTCAATGCGTGCCGCCGCCAACATCACGCTGAGTTGGTTCCGAACCTTTTCTTGGCCGACAAACTCGTCGAGGGACGACGGGCGAAGCGCGCCTTCGAAAACGCCGTCGGCATCATCTACTTCGTCGCTCACGGGCGGGAACCCAGCGCGTGGAGCGCGATGCGAATTCGTTCAGGCAACGCCGACGTCGGATGGTCACGCACCACGTCGCGCGCGACATCGCGTGCAATGGTCGAGGCCCAGCCCAGGCCGGTGAGCGCATCTGCCAGTTGTGTGATGTCTCCGCCGGCAGCGTGGGGCAGCTTTCCGGTCAAAGAGACGATGATGAGCGACGCGGTTTTTTGCCCGATCCCCGGGACGCTGCGAAAACGGGAGTCGTCACCGGCTTCGACCGCTTCGGCGATCTCGCGCGCGGGCATTTGCGACAGAATCGCGAGAGCGGTGCGCGGACCGACACCCGTCACTCCCCTCAGTGAGGTGAACAACTGTTTGTCGTCCAGCGAAAGGAAACCGAACAACAACCACTCGTCCTCGCGTGGGATGAGGACCGTGTGGAGAAACGCTTCGGAGCCGACGGTGAGTGACGCGGCCACGTCGAGCGGGACTGAGACCAACAGTCCCATTCCGTTGGCCTCGACAACGACATCGTGGATTCCCGACGCCGTGACGATTCCTCGGACGGTCGCTAACATTTCCCCAGCCTACGAGCGTGTCGTGCCTAACGCCGTTCGCCACGCGCGCTGGGCCGCGGTTTCCCCCGCCAGAGCCGACGTTCCCCCGCGCCACGCGTGACAGATTGCGAGGGCAAGGGCATCTGCGGCGTCAGCAGGCTTGGGTGGGGCGTCGAGCTTCAAGATCGCGGTCACCATCGCCGTTACCTGGTTTTTGTCGGCCCGCCCGTACCCCGTCACGGCGGCCTTCACTTCACTCGGCGTGTGAAGTGCCACGGCGAGACCTCGTTCGGCCGCCAGCATCAGCGCAATACCCGCGACCTGCGCGGTCCCGATAACAGAGCGCACGTTGTGTTGTGCGAATACTCGCTCGATGGCGATGACATCCGGGGGGAACTCGTCCAGTACCGCCACGAGTCCGTTGCGAATTGTGAGTAGGCGTTGTTCGAGGGGAAGTTCGGCAGCACTGCGAATTACGGAGACGTGAACGAACGAGACCGTTCGGGCGCCGGCCGCATCGATCACCCCAACACCACACCGCGTCAGGCCGGGGTCAACGCCGAGGATTCGTGACACTTAGTCGTCCGCGTCGAGTTCGGCCTGAACTTCTGCTGAGATGGAGTAATTCGCGAAGATGTTTTGCACATCATCGAGGTCGTCGAGGGCATCGACAAGCTGA
>JANRET010000040.1 GCA_030725885.1 Microbacteriaceae bacterium
GTCATCGCGGAACACGGTGACCGCGTTGCAGTCGGCTTGGACGTTCGGGGAACCACCCTCGCGGCACGCGGCTGGACCGAAGAGGGCGGCGACCTGTTCGAGGTCCTCGCGCGACTCGACGCCGACGGATGCAGTCGATACGTCGTGACCGACGTCACGAAGGACGGCATGATGAAGGGTCCGAACCTCGAACTGTTGCGCGATGTCGCCGGGCGAACCGAACGTCCCGTCATTGCCTCCGGCGGCATTTCAACTCTTGACGATATCGCCGCCATCCGAGAACTAGTATCCATCGGCGTCGAAGGCGCGATCCTGGGCAAAGCCCTTTACGCCGGCGCGTTCACGCTGCGCGAGGCTCTTGCCGTGGCGGACGGCAACTGACGCCATGACCCACGACCACCACACCGACTCCGCTGGGGTTCCGTGGGAGGGTCGGTCGTTTCAACCCAATCCGCACGCGGGGGATAGCGGCGAGACTCCGCCGGAGGTTGCCTCGGCGACGGTCGCGTGGCGGAGCGGCACGGGAACCTATTCCGCGCTGATTGCCGCGTTCGCAACCAACCGGTTCCTCATCCCGCTCGTCGCACACGCGGGTGACGACTTCGACGCGGACAACCCGGTCATGGAAGACAAAGTCCAGGAACTCTCGGTCGTCACCGTCGCAGGGCCGAACGCCGAAAAGGTCATCCCCGTGTTCACCTCGGCGTCAGCAATGAAGGTCTGGAACGCTGGGGCGCGCCCCATACCGATTGACGCCCAGCGCGTCGCTCTCGCGGCGGCGAGCGAGAGCACTGACCGCATTGTCGTGAACCCTGGCACGGATTCGGTGGTGATCCGTCGACCCGCCCTCTGGGCAATGGCACAGGGGGTCGACTACCGTGCGCCGTGGGAGTCGACCGAATTCCTCGCGGAAACTCGGTCGCTTCTCGCCGGTGTCGCGAACCTGGATGGTGTCACCGTCAACGCGGCCGACCCGCTTTCGACCGGCGACGGTGCCGACGTGAGCGTGAACCTTTCGATGTCCGCGGGACTAGACCACCTGAGCATTCGCGCCGTCCTCGCCGCGGTGCAACAGGAAATAGCCGAGGATGACAACTTTCGGCGAAACGTGGACGCACTCGTCCTGACCGTGGTGGTTTCGTCGACTTAGGTTTTGGGCTGTACCGAGAACCGCTCGGACAGTTCGCGTCGCACAACCTTGCCCCACTCGTTTCGAGGGATCGATTCGACCGGAAAGGTATGGGTGGGTGCTCGATTGCCTAGGGATTGGGAAACCGCTGCCCACACCGCGTCCGCGTCGCCGTCGGGTTTCAGGACGAAGGCGACCGCAACATTGTCCAATCCGAGCCCGTCCACGTAGGCGAACGTCGCTGCGTCGACGATGTCCGGTTGGGCAATTACGGCCTCATCGACAATGTTCGGATCGACCTTGAGTCCGCTGGCGTTGATGAGCTCTGACTCCCGGGCCCCGAGGAATAGTTCGTTGTCGACAATGGTGGCGACGTCGCCGGGGTAGAACCAGCCGTTTCGAAAATGTGCTGCGGTCGCGTCGGGATTGTTGAGGTACCCCGAGACCATATCGGGACGCCGCAATCGAATGACACCGTATTCTCCGTCGGGCAGCAGTTCGTCCGTCACCGGATCGACAATCTGGGTCTCGGCGTGCCCCGCAAGGGTGCCCATGTAACTCGGGTCCTCAGAGTGCCCCATTCGATAGGCAACCGTGCCCAGTTCGGTGGAACTGTAAGCGTTACCGACTTCAACTCCTGTGAGGTCACGGAGTTCGCTGACCAGCGCTGGCGTGAGGCGACTTCCTCCCGATTGAATCACCCGCAATTGTGGGAGCCGAACGCCCGAGATCGTCAGCGCCCGGGCAAACACTGACAAGTGGGATGGTGAACCCATCACCGCTTCGACACCGTGTGCCGCTAACAAGCGGACATTGTTTACGGCATCGGTTGGGACCAGATACTTTTCCTGCCGGACGAGGCTCGCATGCCACGCGTGGCAGCCTGCACCGTTCTTGGGAATCATGAACGACATGAAGGGGCCGTCGGTCGACCAGCGGTTCACCGACTCGAGCGCTCGATCGTGGCTGTGCTGGACAGAAAGCGGAATCGCTTTAGCAACTCCCGTCGTCCCGCTCGACATCGCAATGCGGCACAGTGAATCGGGTGATTCGTAGGCGCGCGGCGCGGCAGTGACAACGACACTTTTGAGGCGATTCATCATTTGTTTGTCGATGACGAACTGTTGCTCAATCGGGACGCCCGCAATTGCTTTATCAACCGCTAGCCACTTGATGCCGAGTTGATTGTTGCTCAGGAGCGAGGGTGACAAGGGCACGGTCACGGCCGCCTCGTGGCTCACCGCGACCGACATGATGCACCGCCAGGCGGCTGGCAGATTGACCGCGATGATGTCGCCCGGCACGACACCGCGCCGGCGCATTACTTGCGCGATTTGGGATGAAATTTGTTCCAATTGCGCAAAAGTGATTCGAGAAGTCGGGGTCACAATCGCGAGACGATTTGGGTGTGACTGGGCTGCCTTTTGCACAAGGGCGTAGGTGCTTATTGTGTCGGCCATTGTTATCCGATGGCCTCGTTGTTGTGCGCGGCACGGAACGTCTCACGAAGTTTCGATCGCAGAGGCTTCCCCATTTCGTTGCGAGGAATCTGATCAACTCGCCATAAAAAGACAGGCGCACCATCCCGCAGGCTAGGTTTCGACTTCTCAATCAGTTCGGTGTCGTTGATCGGCGCGTTCGACACGTAAGCGAGCGCAACCCGTTCAATCCCCACATCATCAATCACACCGAACGCAGCGTGATCCGTCAACATGGGATAACTCGCAAAGTGCTTATCAATCGAGGCAGGGTCAACCTTGGAGCCACCGATGTTGATGATTTCTCCCTCGCGCCCCTCAATGTAAAGGCGGTTACCCACCAGGTGCCCGTAGTCACCCGCATAAAACCAACCGTCCCGCCATGAGCGGGCCGTGGCCTCATCCTCGTGGTAATAGCCGTCGACCATCGTGTGACGCCGAACGCGAACAAGTCCCGTATTGCCTTCGGGCAGTGCAGTGCCACTTTCGGGGTCAACTATTTCCACGATCGCGCCGGGCAGAATTTCGCCCACGTACGACGGGTCGGCGTCATCGTCGGTTCGCAGGGTTGTCGGCCCGACCTCGGTCGAGCCGTAGGCGTTCATGATGGTTGCGCCGGTTAGCTCCTTAAGAGCGTCGTGCAGGGGGAGCGACAACTGGCTACCACCGGACTGCACCACCGAGATATCGGGCAGTGACGTATTCGATTGCCGCAACAATGTCACGATGTCCGATAACTGCGCGGGCGAACCCATCACCGAGTCAACGCGCATCCGTCGCAGCAATCGAAGGTTGTTTTCGGGTGTTCCCGGCTTGATGTAAGGGCGCTGGGTGAGAATACTCGCGTACCACGGCCACCACCCCATGCCCAACCGCGGGGTCATGAGGGACATGGACTGTCGGGTGCTCATCGTGCGCGACTCGTGGTCGAGCGCGCGCATCTCGGTTTGCGCGACAGTGAAAGGGATTGCTTTGGGAGTTCCGGTTGTCCCGCTCGAAAAGGCGAGGCGTTGAAGTGAGTCGGCAGTCGGGTATCTGCGTGGCGCGATGTTGAGAGGAATTCGCCACAACTCCTCGAGCAGCGCTGAATCAATCACGATTTGCTGGTGTGCGGGGATCGCGTCGATGCGCTCGGTGGTGACAAGCCACTTCACACCCCACGGATTGGGTCGTGCCATTGCAATGACGAACGGTGCAATCACCGCGGCTTCGTGGAAAACCGCAAGGGTGACCAGGAATGAGAGTGCAGAGGGAAGATTGACGGCAACTATGTCACCGGGCACAACACCGCGTTCGCGCAGCAACACCGCCAATCGTTTCGCTCCAAGGTAAAGGTCTTTCCACGACGAGGTTCGGTTCACGTTGACCACAGCGGGCCCATCGGGCGATCGCTCGAAGGCCCGGGTCACATAGTCGAATGGTTGAGTGAATGCCGCCGGGCTGTTCACGTCGTTTGGGATGGAAGCCGCCGGCATTTTCGCGCGTCCCGCGAACTGCTCGGTGAGGCGGACGCGTTGTACTTTCTGCATTCCGTCTCCGCGCGGAATTTTGTCGATCCGGAAAAAGAAGTCGGGAGTCCGAAAACCCAATTTGTCTAAAACGAGGCCTCGAAGAAACTCCGGTGTGAACTCGCGGTCGGCAACATACGCGAGGGCTATTCGCGGAATTCCCTCTCTGTCGGGGAGCCCGAATGCCGCGTATTCCTGGAGGTCCTCAAATTCTGCGTATGCCTCTTCGACGAGGAGGGGGTCCGTCTTCAGCCCGCCCGAATTAATGATCTCCGATGCGCGACCATGAAGGTACAAGGTGTTGTCTTTGAGAAGCCCGTAATCACCGGGATAAAACCAGCCTTCCCTGAAGGAAATAGCGCTGGCGTCGGGGTCGTTGAGATAGGCGGTGGGCATGAGCGCGCGTCGTGCGCGAATCAATCCGACGTCACCATCGGGCACGGGTTCGTGTGTCTTTTCGTCAACAACCTCGACCGTGGTGCCCGGGAAAATTGTGCCCATATTCGATGGGTCTTCTGCGTCGCTCCATCGCATGGCCACCGACAAGAGTTCGGTGGAGCCATAAGCATTGCCGATTACTGCTCCAGTCAATTGTTTGAGTTTGGCAA
The DNA here is from genome assembly GCA_030725885.1 of Microbacteriaceae bacterium. Classification (GTDB taxonomy): domain Bacteria; phylum Actinomycetota; class Actinomycetes; order Actinomycetales; family Microbacteriaceae; genus MWH-TA3. The sequence goes on from JANRET010000040.1 coordinate 4,724, forward strand.
AAAGTGCTGCGGGGAGTTGTGAACCCGCAGACAGAATCAGTCGAAGGTTGGGGAGGGCCGTGTTTGATCGGTCGAGTTCGCTTGCTAATTCCGAGAGGTGTAGCGGCGAGCCTTTGACGACATCGACCTGGTACTCCGTGAGTAACCCGATGTTCTGTTTCGCTCGGTTTGGGACCAGATAAGTTTTTCCCGCCATAGCCGATCCAAAAAAACTGTAAAAACCGCCTTCGGTGCGGCTGCCGTTAAGGTTCATGTGGATGTTTTTGGCATGAACGGCGTCGAACGCGAGAGCAGCCCGTTCGATTACGACGGCCATTGGAAGCACCATCGTTTTCGAACGGCCCGTCGTCCCACTCGACAACGAAAATCGAAAAACTGCATCTGACGACGGGTATCGGTTCTGCTCGATGATGGTCGAGTTCATGTGGATTTTTTCGAACCACTCGTTGCTGACAACGAGGTTTTTTCCCGAAGACAAACCATCGACGGGCTTATTTGAAATCACGAGCCGCACACTAAGTCGCTCGTCATGAATCATGTCGGAATTGAACGCGATGAAAACAGCAGCCTCGTGAAAGATTGCCCAGGTAACCAGGCACGTCAACATCGGGGGGAGCCGAACTCCGATCACGTCACCGGGTTGAATCCCCCGATCACGCAGTTCGCGTGCCATTCGTTTCGTCAGTTCGAAGAGCGCCTGCCAGGTGAGGGTGCGTTCGCCATCAGTAATCGCAATCTCGTCGGGGATAAGTTTGACGTTTCGAAGGACGAAATCAAAGGGCTGAAGTTCCTCGGTCACACGACCGGTCCCGTCCACTTTTCGCCGGGACCTTTCCCCAGCTCGTCGGGAATCGCCGACGCCTCGCGGAACGCGAGTTGTAGCGACCGCAAACCATCGCGCAGCGGACGGGCGTGATGATCGCCCAATTCGGGCGCGGCGGCGGTCATGAAACCAGCCAGTGCGTTGATCAACATGCGGGCTTCGGCGAGATCCGGTTCGACGTCTTCGGCCAACCCAACCTTGACGGCTGCAGCGCTCATCAGATGAACGGCCACGCCCTGCAACACCTCGACGGCGGACACCTCGGCGATGTCGAGTGCCGCATCGTGGTCGTTGTGGGGTGCGTCAGACATGGGAACCTTTCGGGCGGGATGCGCACGCGCGCGTTAACTGCTATTCTGATGGAGGTTTCGGGGTAACCCGAACAAGGAAGTGGAGAAATCCCACCTGACCATCGTAAGAGGATTGTCGGGTCGTTGTACTCCGTCGGAGTTTCCGACAGCGAAAGGGTGCGTCCCCGAAAGGGGAAGTGGTTTTTGATATTTCCTTGGGGCGTTGTCCGCCGCAACCGGGTCACCGGCTTGCACGCATGACCACAAGGAGACACATATCACCGATCCGCGAATTAACGAGCGCATCCGCGTTCCCGAGGTCCGACTCATCGGACCCGCCGGCGAACAGGTTGGCGTCGTCACGTTAGAGGTCGCACAGCACATCGCGCGTGACGCCGACCTCGATCTTGTCGAGGTAGCTCCGGAAGCGAAACCCCCCGTCGTCAAAGTGATGGACTACGGGAAGTTCAAATACGAAGCCGCTCAAAAAGCGAAGGAAGCACGTCGAAACCAGGCTCATACGGTCCTCAAAGAGGTCCGATTCCGACTGAAAATCGACGTCCACGATTACGAAACCAAACTCAAGCACGCCATGACGTTCCTCAAGGGGGGCGACAAGGTGAAAGCCATGATTCAGTTCCGCGGTCGTGAACAATCCCGCCCCGAGGCGGGTGTTCGCCTCCTTCACAAGTTCGCCGAAGCCGTCGCCGAGTTCGGGACCGTAGAACACTCTCCAACCGTCGATGGCCGAAACATGACGATGATTATCGCCCCACTGAAGACAAAAGCAGACGCGAAAGCGGAAACAGCCAAGGCTCAAACCTCGGCACCGAGTACGGCACCTGCCGCACCGGAAACCCCCACCGTCGCGGAATAACGAAAGAGAAAAATATGCCGAAGCAGAAGACCCACTCGGGTACGAAGAAGCGCTTCAAGATCACCGGTACCGGAAAGATCAAGAAGCAGGGTGCAGGAATGCGACACAACCTCGAAGTCAAGTCGAGCAGCGTCAAGCGCAGTCTCAACAAGGATCGAGTGCTTTCGCCCGCCGACCAAAAGGTCATCAAGAAGCTTCTCGGCAAGTAGCCCGAGACCGAATTTAAGGAACTGACATGGCACGAGTTAAAAATGCGGTCAACGCGGCTAAGAAACGCCGTACGACTCTCGAGCGCGCGGCGGGTTACCGCGGCCAGCGTTCGCGTCTCTATCGCAAGGCAAAGGAACAGGTCGTTCACTCGCTGAACTACGCGTTCCGTGACCGCCGGGCGAAGAAGGGCGAGTTCCGCCGCCTCTGGATTCAGCGAATCAACGCCGCGGCGCGTCTCAACGGCATTACATACAACCGACTCATTCAGGGTCTGGCGCTCGCCGGCATCGAGGTCGACCGTCGCATGTTGGCCGAACTCGCGGTGAATGACGCGGCGACGTTTGCGTCGATTGCGAAGGCGGCAAAGGCGGCACTTCCGGCCGACACATCGGCTCCCAAGAAGGCTTAATACTTCTAGTTACCCGTCGAAGCCCCCGCCGAAAAGCGGGGGTTTTGTCGTTGTTCGCTGGACACGGCTGAATTTTCCAACAAACGTCCAACAAACGTCCAACAAACGTCCAAATTTTGTCAAAGTCTCTCGGTCGAGGCTGTCCGGCGTTATAGCGTTCAAACGTGCTCGACCCAGAGCCCACTGAAAGGAAAACCCGGATGAATAAATTGACGAGAGCCATGGCGGTGACCACGGTGGCTGCGCTTATCGGATTTGGCGGTTGGGCAACCACATCGGCCAACGCAGCAACGAACGAAGAAATCGCGAACTATCTGGCAGAAGCGGTCGCCACGCAACTGGGAATCCCTACTTCCGACACCCTGCGTCAACTCATCATCGACGCTATGGCCAATAATCTCATCGATCCGACGGTGACAGACGCGGCGGGGATGTCCGTGGACGGCGTTTCGACGTTGACACCGGAGGAAATGGCCGCGCTCCTCAACTCGAACCTCACACAACAGCTGAGCGCAATTGAACAGGCACTTCTCGACCTTGGTGTCACGACCGAGCCCGAGGTTCCGGGCGTCACCCCAGAAGAGGATGATGACGCGTACGAAGAGGATGATGACGCGTACGAAGAGGATGATGACGCGTACGAAGAGGATGATG
>JANRET010000041.1:0-6992 GCA_030725885.1 Microbacteriaceae bacterium
CGTGGCAAGATTACGGTTGGCGCACGACTTCGGTCCTCGGTGTCGAAGTTCTATTTCGAAGACCGGATCGCTCCGGTGACCACCAACGAACTAGAGTCCGCCAAGCATTAGAAAATATCCGCACCCGGTGCGGCCCTCAGCACCCTCGGCCCGACAGGTCGGGGGTGCTGTTTCTTAACAACACCTCAGAATCGCGAGGTATCAGGGAACGCTGCTCATGATCACGGCAATCACGATAAGGATAATGATTACGGTTCCCAAACAGCTGAAACCAGAATCCAAGGTGGACATACATCCGCGCGGCTTCTCGTTCACCACGTTGATAACCAGGTTCGTGTTCGCCGGAACCTCAAACGAGACGGGTTGGTCTGGAGTGAAGTCGACGCTCTTTTCTTCGTGCACGCCATCGTCATCACCGGTCGCACCATCGCGAGGTTCGGGCTCTGGGTTCTGTGTGTTGCTCATGTTCCCAGCCTAGGCGAACGGACGGACAGGTAATACTGAGATGAGGCTGTCGTACATTAGCGGCGACATTGTCTCCGCATGCCTAGCGACGGTAGGCGCCCCGAACCGGCTCGTAGAACCAACCGATGAAGGTGATGAGCACCAATCCGAGCGAGAACAGCGCAAGCCAAATTCCGACCGACATCGCGAGCATCGCGATGCCACCGGCAGCGCCGGCAAAGAACGGCCACCACGACCACGGGAGGTAATACCCCATGTCGGTGTCACCGTCATCGACGTCGGCCAGATCGTTGTCCTCGGGCAGGACCCCACCGTTTTGGCGCCGAAGGTTCAGTAGCAGGAATCCACCCAAAAGCAGGAAGAGCACCATTGTCAGGGGTATCGCAATCGTTCCGACCCACTCGATGGGGAACCCACCCAAGAAAACCCATGTGGGATAAACAACCGAGAAAAACAGGAAGAATACGGCCAACCACAGGTAGACCCTGACATTAAGCGCCATTGCGGTGTGTCCTTACTTGTCCATGTACCCGCGCGGGGCGAGTTCCGGATGGTTCAAATCGAACGCCGGCGCTTCCGAGCGGATTCGTGGGATCGAGGTGAAGTTGTGACGAGGAGGGGGGCTTGACGTCGCCCACTCCAGCGAACGACCGTATCCCCACGGGTCGTTGACACCGACCAGCGGTGCGTTGCGATGAGTCCACCACACGTTGAACAGGAACGGAATCATCGAGAACGCGAGGACAATCGAACCGACGGTCGACAGCTGGTTCATCCAGGTGAAACCGTCTTCCTGGAGGTAGGTGGCATAGCGACGCGGCATGCCCAGAACCCCTGCCCAGTGCTGGATGAGGAAGGTCATGTGGAAACCGACGAACAGCAGCCAGAAGTGCAAGTGTCCGAGGTCTTCGCGCAACTTTCGTCCCGTGAACTTAGGCCACCAGAAATAGAAACCTGCGAACATCGCGAACACCACAGTACCGAAGACCACGTAGTGGAAGTGGGCTACGACGAAGTACGAGTCCGAGAGATTGAAGTCGAGCGGCGGCGACGCGAGAATCACACCCGTCAAACCACCGAACACGAACGAGACGAGGAACCCCAACGCAAAAACCAAGGGTGTGTCGAAAGTGATCGAGCCACGCCACATCGTGCCAATCCAGTTGAAGATTTTGACGCCCGTGGGGACCGCGATCAACATCGTCATGAGCGCGAAGAACGGGAGTAGAACACTTCCCGTGACGTACATGTGATGCGCCCAAACGGTCATGGACAGTGCCGCAATGGCAATCGTCGCGAACACCAGCGTCTTGTAACCGAAAATTGGCTTGCGCGCGAAGACCGGAATCACCTCGGAAATAATGCCGAAGAACGGTAGCGCGATGATGTACACCTCGGGATGCCCGAAGAACCAGAACAGATGTTGCCACAGAATGGCCCCACCAGTTGCTGCATCAAAGACATGGGAACCAAATACCCTGTCCGAACCCAACGAGAGTGCCGCGGCGGCGAAGACGGGGAACACCATGACTACGAGAAGTGAGGTGATGAGGGTGTTCCACGAGAAGATTGACATACGCCACATCGTCATACCCGGTGCACGCATCGTGATGATGGTCGTGATGAAGTTGACGGCGCCCATAATCGTTCCAAAGCCAGACAACCCCAAACCAAATACCCACATGTTTGCGCCGACACCGGGCGTGTACGTCGCCGTCGAGAGCGGAGCGTAGGCGAACCAGCCGAACGATGCGGCGCCCTGTGGCGTAAGGAACCCTGCAGTCGCGACCGCCGAGCCAAAGAAATAGAACCAGAACGCGAGTGCGTTGAGTCGTGGGAAAGCGACATCCGGTGCACCGATTTGCAGCGGCATGAGCACATTCGCGAAAGCCGCGAAGAGCGGGGTGGCAAACATCAAGAGCATGAGTGTTCCGTGCATCGTGAACAACTGGTTGTACTGCTCTTTGGTGACGAGATCCATGCCCGGTTGGAACAACTGTGCCCGAATGATCAGGGCCATCACACCGGCGATGAGAAAGTACATAAACGACGTGACGAAATACATGTACCCGATGGTCTTGTGGTTGGTCGTCGTCAGATAATCAAGGAACACGGAACCCTGGCGGCCCGCTTTTACGGTGCTTACACCCTCCGGAATTGCCGCTGCGGCGGGGCGTGGTGCTGTCGTTGTCATCGCGTTTCCTTATCCTTCTGTGTTTCCGTCGGTGCCGGGAAGAACGTTATTGGCGTTGTATTCTGCGCCCAGTCGACCAGTGAGCCCCTGATCGCGAAGCGCTTGCATCTGCGTGTTGTATTCAGCTTCCGAAACAACCTTGACCGTGAACAACATGAGCGAGTGGTACTCGCCGCACAACTCGGCACACTTACCGCGGAACGTGCCCTCTTTTTCGGGCGTAACGTACCAGTGATTGGTCTTGCCCGGGATCATGTCTTTTTTGTAGAGGAAGTCCAAGATCCAGAACGAGTGGTTGACGTCGCGAGAGTTGAGTTCGATTTCCACCGTTTTTCCCACGGGTAAATACAGAATGGGCAACGAGTTGATGTCGATGAGGTTTTCGGCATCCTCTTGGGCCTGAACACCCGAGAAGTGAACGTCCTCGGATAGATAGTTGAAGTCCCACGCCCAACGCTTTCCGAACACCTCAATTTTCACATCGGGATTCGGATTCACTTGTTCGATGAGCGCCTGGTCGCGCGCAGTGAACGCGAAAAAGCCGATGACTAAAACGAGAGGTACGACAGTGAAAAAAATCTCGATGGGGTTGTTATACCGCAACTGCGGCGGAATTCCCGTGTCAGTTGCACGACGGCGGTAGGCAATCAATGCCCAGATAATAAGGCCCCACGTGATTGCGCCCACGATGAGAAGGACGATCCACGAGGTCGCCCACAAACTGATGATACGTTCCGTGTGGTTCGTCACGCCCGGCTCGGACGGAAGAAATCCCCGAAGCTCTTGGCTTGTGCAACCGGAAAGCGTCAACGCCGCGACGGCGCCGATAACAACGGCGAGCAAACGGTAACGATTTTTCTGCAACGGAACCCTCTCGACCGAACTGTTCATGTGGTCCTAGTCTATGACATCTGGTGAGTCATCGTGACGACTCAAACACCTGAAAACCCCCGAAAACATCTCGTTTTTGGCCGATGGTGCGCCCGCGACGGTGTTTAGTTGAATGAGTCACCACACGCGCAGGAGCTGGCGGCGTTGGGGTTGTTGATTTGGAAACCCGAGGACTGCAGCGTGTCCTCATAGTCGATTGAAGCGCCGTCTAGATACGGTGCGCTCTTCTTGTCAACAACGACCTCGACTCCGTCAAACGCGACGACGGCGTCACCGTCATTGTCGCGCTCGTCGAAGAACATGTCGTACTTGAAGCCACTGCACCCCCCGGCCTTTACAACCAGGCGTAAGCGCAAATCATCACGCTGTTCCCGGCCGATGAGGGCCTTTGCCTTCACGATTGCCGAAGGGGTGAGAGTCACGCCATGGGTGTTTTCCGTCAATTTTGTGCCGTTCAATTCGCTCATGCCAAAATTTTACACCCTCGCAAAGAGTCAATCGCGCTCATTGAGTCGAACCAGGAAAAGAGTCTCGGCAAGCATCGCACGTTCCAAGACCACGAGTGACAATGACTCATTCGGGCTGTGTGCTCGCGACTGCGGATCTTCGACGCCGGTGATCAAAATCTGCGCATCGGGAAATCGCGCCACCAAATCGGCGACGAACGGAATCGACCCGCCGACTCCGACCATGACGGGGTCGACTCCGTCCCACGCGTCTCGAAGGGCATCCAACTCGAGAGCTGCGGCACTTCCGGAGGTGTCGACCAGGAACGGATTTCCCAGGTCAACCTGTCCGAACTCCAGATGCGCCCCCCACGGCACCGTGTCGCGAAGGTGTTTTGTGATAACGGTAAAGGCATCGGCGGCGGACTGCCCCGGAGCGATTCGAACCGAGATTTTCACAGTCACCGAGGGAATCAGCGTGTTCGACGCGTTCTGGACGGTCGGCGCGTCAATTCCCGTGATAGAAATTGCGGGCTGGAACCACAGTCGCGACAGAATCGGCCCGACGCCGATGTCGCTCACTCCGTCTTTGAGCCCCGAGTCGTGGATCAGTTCGTCCTTCGTGAAATCGGGCACCGGTCCGTCGTGGGTGTGAAGCCCCGCGACCGCGACGGATCCGTCGTCGTTGTACAGGCGTGCGAGAAGCGTCGTCGCCGCCATCATCGCGTCGGGCACCGCTCCGCCCAGCATCCCCGAATGCGACGCATGGTCGAGTGTCGACACCGTGAGTGAGAATGCGACGTTGCCCCGCAAACTCACGGTGAGCGAGGGGATGTCAACGGACCGGTTGTCCGAGTCGGCAACAATAATCACGTCGCTCTCGAGGAGTGACATGTGGCGATCCAGAATCGAGGTAAAGGAACGTGATCCGAATTCTTCTTCGCCCTCAATAAAAACGGCCAGTCCAATGTTCAGGTCGTCGCCAAGCGCTTCAGCCACGGTTTCGAGCGCAGTGAGGTGCACCACCACGCCGGCTTTGTCATCCGCTGCGCCGCGACCGTACAACCGACCGTTACGCTCGCTGGGCTCAAACGGGTCGCTGTCCCACGCCGCGGCGTCACCGGGGGGTTGAACATCGTGGTGTGCATAGAGCAACACGGTGGGAAATCCGGGCTTGGCCGCACGTCGGGCAAGGACCGCCGGTTGCCCGTATCCGGGACCTTCGGCGTGAGGTTCGGTCACCGTTCGAATCTCGTTGAAGATGCCCAAGGCTCGAATACGCTCTTCAACAAACGCCGCTGAATTCTCAACCTGGGCCTTGTCGAAACCATCCCACGACACACTCGATATACGCACGAGCGATTTGAGAGTTTCGACCGCTAACGGGAATGCCGACGATATTGACGCACGGAGGGCGTCCAGCGAACGAGGAGATTCTGTCATGACGGTAATCTTAGAAGCACCTAGTGAGAGGAACCGTCGTGAACGACTCCCCCGAAAGCCCGCCGACCGTTGGCAAGGGGCACGCTACCCCGAGCCGCAAAGAGCGCGAAGCGGCAAACAAGCGTCCGCTGGTGGCTCCTCGCTCGGCGACGAAACCGAAACTGACTAAGGAAGATCGAAGAAAACGAGCAGCCGATCGCCTCGTTGCTCGTCAGGGATTCGAAGCGGGTGACGAACGTTATCTCCCCGCCCGCGACAAGGGGCCGCAGCGGAAGTTTGTCCGAGACTTTGTCGATGCGCGCTACACTGTTGGCGAATTCATGATTCCGCTCATGTTCGCAGTTATCATTGCGACCTTCCTTCCGCAATACAGCGCGAACGATGGTTCCCAGATTGCTCTCCAAATGACGGTCATCATTGCGATGTATGGCTTTTTCGCCATTGCCGTCGTCGACGCAATGATTTTCGGACGGAAACTTCTCAAAGTGATGGCGGCAAAGTTTGGCGATACTCGGATTGAGAAAGGCCATCGGTGGTATGCCGCTACGCGCGCATTCCAATTCCGCCCCCTCCGCGTTCCCAAACCACAGGTCGTTCGCGGGCAGAAACCGTCATAACCCGCGGGACAACTCTCGCGTGATTCGGGCAGCCCACAACGGCCCTTCATAGAGAAACGCCGTGTAGCCCTGTACCAGGGTCGCCCCGTCGGCAAGTCGGTCCCGCACGTCCTGCGCTGTTTCGACTCCACCGGCCGCGATGATGCAGAGCTCACGTCCAACGCGCGAGCGCAGCCGGCGAACAACCGCCGACGATCGTCGTGCCACGGGAGGCCCGGAAAGACCGCCAGCCCCCATCGCCTCAACCTCCTCCGACGGGGTGAGTAAACCAACCCGCGACAGAGTGGTGTTGGTCGCGATGATTCCATCCAAGCCAATGCGGAGGACGAGGTCCGCGATAGCGTCAACGCCCTTGTCCGTCAGGTCCGGCGCGATCTTGACCAGTACCGGCGTCGAGCCCGCCTCAGACTTCACCGCGCTGAGAAGCGGCTCCAACTTGTCGATTTCCTGGAGCCCCCGAAGTCCCGGCGTGTTGGGAGACGACACGTTGACCACTAGATAGTCAGCGTGAGGCGCCAGAAGCCGGGTAGAGGTGAGGTAATCACCGAGGGAATCGGCGACATCCGTCGCAAGGTTCTTGCCAATGTTGACACCCACGACAGGTCCTGATCGACCTCGAAGTCGCGGCGCGACGATCGCGGCACCGTCGTTGTTGAATCCCATGCGGTTGATCAGGGCGCGGTCGGCGAGGAGCCGGAAGAGTCGCGGACGGGGGTTTCCGGGCTGCGCGCGCGCGGTGACCGTACCCACCTCGATGTGTCCGAACCCCAAGCCCCACAAAATCCGGAAGACACGAGCGTTTTTGTCAAAACCCGCCGCGAGTCCAAAGGGCGACTCGAACTCGAGGCCGAGCGTCCTTACTCGAACTGACCGCGGCGGAGCCGTAAAGAGTCGCAGCAGTCTCGAAAGCCCGAAGCGTTGCGCCCAGCCCAGCAT
>JANRET010000041.1:7002-7929 GCA_030725885.1 Microbacteriaceae bacterium
TTCATGCGCGTGTTCCGCGTCCATCCGCGCAAAAACCAGGCGGAAAATGAATTGATACATCAGGTCGGTTCCGGTTTCGAACGGTCCTCAAGTCGAAGCACCGCAATCGCTGTTTCAAAATCGTCCAGTGAATCGAACGCCTGATACACGCTTGCGAAACGCAAATAGGCAACCGAGTCGATGGTGCGCAACTCGGGGAGGATGGTCAAACCGATTTCGTTCGCATCGATTTGCGAGACACCCGTCGCACGAATGTTTTCCTCGACACGTTGAGCCAATCCCGCCAAATCCGCGTCGGTCACCGGACGGCCCTGGCACGCCTTTCGGACTCCCGTGACGATTTTTTCTCGAGAGAACGCTTCCGTCACACCGTTACGTTTAATCACGGACAGACTCGCGGTTTCCAGTGTCGACCACCTGCCGGAACATTCTGGGCACTCGCGTCGACGACGCACCGACAGGCCGTCGTCCGATGTCCGCGAATCAATGACGCGTGTGTCCGTAAATCGGCAAAAGGGACAAAACATGGTCTTACCTCTCGAATCGTGCGGTCACCGCGTCGCCATGGGCGGGTAAATCCTCGGAACGCGCGAACGTGACGACAGCGTTCACAACATCCTGAAGTGCCTCACGGGTGTACCGGACAGTTTGCCGGGGCCGGAGAAAGGTGAAGGGGCCCAATCCCGCCGCGTGACGGGCGTGGCCCTGAGTAGGCAAAACGTGGTTGGATCCCGCAAGGTAGTCCCCCAGCGCAACCGGTGTCGACGAACCGACAAAAATAACTCCAGCGTGACCGATACGCTGTGCCACGTCGTCGGCATCAGCGGTGTGAATTTCCAGGTGTTCGGGTGCATAGGCGTCCGATACGGCGATGGCATCGTCCAGAGAGTTCACGACGATCACCCGTGACTGGTCCCCGTTGAGTGA
>JANRET010000042.1 GCA_030725885.1 Microbacteriaceae bacterium
GACTCCTCCTCATCAAGGGCGCGGTTCCCGGTCCCGCCGGCCGCCTCGTCTTCGGTCGCAACGCAGTGAAGGGAGCCTAAAGACCATGTCACAGGTATCCATCGTTGACGCTGCCGGCAAGAAGACCGGCACAGTCGAGCTTCCCGGCTCGGTGTTTGATGTGGTGGCCAACGTGCCGCTCATCCACCAGGTCGTTGTTGCCCAGCTCGCCGCTGCGCGTCAGGGCACGCACAAGACGAAGAACCGCGGAGAAGTTTCCGGTTCGGGACGCAAGCCGTTCAAGCAGAAGGGAACCGGTCGCGCTCGTCAGGGTTCGATTCGTATGCCTCAGCACCGCGGTGGTGGAGTTGTCCACGGCCCGACACCCCGCGACTATTCGCAGCGCACTCCCAAGAAAATGATCCACCTCGCGTTGCTCGGTGCGATCTCGGACCGCGCCCGCGCCAACCGCGTTCACGTTGTGACGTCGTTCGTCCCCGGAGACGCGCCGTCGACCAAGACCGCGTCCAAACTTGTCGCAGACCTCACGACCGGACCCCGCGTCCTCGTTGTCGTGTTGCCGAACGACGTGGTGACCGAGAAGAGCGTCCGCAACATCATCGGCGTTCACACGATCACGGCGGGTCAGCTCAACGCTTATGACGTGTTGCACGCCGACGACATCATCTTCACGCAGGCCGCGTACGACACGTTCGTTGCCGCCAAGACCACGAAAGAGGTGTCCGCATGAGCATCCTCGCGAAAGCACACAACAAAGACCCGCGTGACATCATCGTCTCGCCGGTCGTGAGCGAGAAGTCTTACGGGCTCATCGACGAAGGCAAGTACACCTTTGTTGTCGCTCCCGACTCGAACAAGACCGAGATCAAGCTCGCTATCGAGAAGATCTTCAACGTCAAGGTCGCATCGGTCAACACTCTCAACCGGACGGGCAAGACTCGCCGGACGAAGTTCGGCATGGGCAAGCGCAAGGACACCAAGCGCGCCATTGTCACCCTCAAGTCAGGCACCATCGACATCTTTACGACTGTCGGATAGGGATAAGGACGAGACAACATGGCTATTCGCAAATACAAGCCCACGACGCCCGGTCGCCGTGGATCGTCCGTTTCGGACTTCGCTGAAATCACACGTTCGACCCCCGAGAAGTCGCTGCTGCAGCCGCTTCCCAAGACCGGTGGTCGTAACAACGCTGGTCGCATCACGACCCGCCACATTGGTGGAGGGCACAAGCGCCAGTACCGCCTCATCGACTTCCGTCGTAACGACAAGGACGGCGTGAACGCCAAGGTCGCTCACATTGAGTACGACCCGAACCGCACCGCCCGTATCGCTCTCCTTCACTTTGTGGATGGAACCAAGCGCTACATCCTCGCGCCGAACAAGCTCAGCCAGGGCGACATCATCGAATCGGGTCCTTCGGCCGACATCAAGCCCGGCAACAACTTGCCACTTCGGAACATCCCGGTCGGAACCGTGATCCACGCGATCGAACTCCGTCCCGGTGGAGGCGCCAAGATGGCCCGTTCCGCGGGTGCCTCGGTGCGACTCGTCGCCAAGGATGGTCCCTACGCACAACTTCGTTTGCCGTCGGGTGAAATCCGCAACGTCGATGCGCGCTGCCGCGCCACCGTCGGCGAGGTCGGAAACGCCGAACAGTCCAACATCAACTGGGGAAAGGCCGGCCGCATGCGCTGGAAGGGCGTTCGCCCGACCGTTCGCGGTGTTGCGATGAACCCGGTCGACCACCCGCACGGTGGTGGTGAAGGTAAGACTTCCGGTGGTCGTCACCCGGTCAGCCCGTGGGGTCAGGCCGAAGGACGCACGCGTCGTCCGAAGAAGGAAAGCAACAAGCTCATTGTCCGTCGCCGCACTGTCGGTAAGAAGCGTTAGTAGGAGCCCGGAATGCCTCGTAGTCTCAAGAAGGGTCCCTTCATCGACGACCACCTTTTCCGAAAGGTGGCTGCTCAGAATGCAGCGGGAACCAAAAACGTTATCCGCACGTGGTCGCGTCGATCGATGATTGTCCCCGCCATGCTCGGTCACACGATCGCCGTCCACGACGGTCGCAAGCACGTTCCGGTGTTCGTCACCGAAACGATGGTTGGCCACAAGCTCGGCGAGTTCGCCCCCACCCGTACCTTCCGTTCGCATGTGAAGGATGACAAGAAGGGACGTCGCCGCTAAGCGGCGAAGGTACAGATCATGGTTGAATCCATCGCCAAACTCAAGAACATCCGCGTCACGCCGCAGAAAGCGCGTCGTGTTATCGACATGGTTCGCGGCAAGCGGGTCGAAGAAGCGCTCGCAATCCTCAAGTTTGCCCCGCAGGGTGCCTCGGAGCCCGTGTTCAAGCTGGTCGCCTCGGCCGTTGCGAACGCACGTGTCACCGCGGACAAGACGAACGAATTTGTCAACGAGGCCGACCTCGTCATCGATCGCATTTTCGTTGATGAAGGCCCGACGATGAAGCGTTTCCAGCCTCGTGCTCAGGGTCGTGCATTCCAGATCCTCAAGCGCACGAGCCACATCACCGTTGTATTGAGCACTCCCGAGGCCAAGGTCTCAACTGCTCCGGCACCGAAAGCAGCCCCCGCGGCTGCCGAAAAAGCTCCGGCACCGAAAGCAGCCCCCAAGGCTGCCGCGAAGGCCCCGACCGCGAAGGCAGGCAAGTAGAGATGGGTCAGAAAGTACACCCCTACGGATTCCGCCTCGGAATCACGACGGACCACCGTTCGCAGTGGTTCTCGGACTCGACCAAGGTCGGCGAACGGTACTCGGACTATGTGGCCGAAGACATCAAGATTCGTCGCTTCCTCCAGGACAAGCTCGATCGCGCCGGTGTTTCGCACATGGTGATTCGTCGTACGCGTGACCGCGTGACCGTTGACGTCCACGTTGCGCGCCCCGGTGTCGCCATCGGTCGCCAGGGAACGGGACTCGACCGTCTGCGTGAAGAAGCGTTCGCTCTGGTGGGCAAGCTCGTCATCATCAACATCGTTGAGGCGCTGAACCCCGAAGCCGACGCTCAACTCGTCGCCCAGGGCATCGCCGAACAACTCTCCGCTCGTGTGGCGTTCCGTCGCGCTATGCGCAAGGGACTCCAGGGTGCTCAGCGCGCCGGAGCCAAGGGTGTTCGAATCCAGGTGTCCGGCCGTCTCGGTGGCGCCGAAATGTCGCGTTCCGAGTTCTACCGCGAAGGACGCGTTCCTCTGCACACCCTCCGTGCCAACATCGACTACGGCTTCTACGAGGCGCGCACGACGTTCGGCCGAATTGGCGTGAAGGTCTGGATTTACAAGGGTGATATCACCGATAAGGATCTCGCTCGCGAGCAGGCTGCGCAAAAAGCAGCCCGTGGCGGTCGCGATGGAAATCGTGGCGGTCCTCGTCGCGGTGCTGGCGCACCGCGTGGTACCGAGGCTCCGGCCGCTACCGCAGGAACAGAGGCGTAAACCATGCTTATTCCCCGTAAAGTCAAACACCGCAAGCAGCACCACCCGAAGCGTACGGGTGCGGCGACCGGTGGAACCAAGGTCTCGTTCGGTGAGTTCGGTATCCAGGCAATCACGCCCGCGTATGTGACGAACCGCCAGATCGAGTCGGCGCGTATCGCGATGACCCGTCACATCAAGCGTGGGGGAAAGGTGTGGATTAACATCTACCCCGACCGTCCCTTGACCAAGAAGCCGGCCGAAACCCGAATGGGTTCCGGTAAAGGTTCGCCGGAGTGGTGGGTCGCGAACGTCAAGCCGGGCCGCGTCCTCTTCGAGGTCGCCGGAGTTTCCGAGGAACTCGCTCGTGAAGCTATGACTCGCGCCATCCACAAGTTGCCGCTCAAGGCGCGCATCATCAAGCGTGAAGAGGGAGACGCATAATGTCTGTCGGAACAAAAACCCTGAAGCCCGCCGACCTCGACACCTTCGAGGACGAGCACCTGATTTCCGAGTTGAAGAAGGCGAAGGAAGAACTCTTCAACCTTCGTTTCCAGTCGGCGACCGGTCAGCTCGAGAGCCACGGACGAGTCCGCGCCGTCAAGCGCGACATTGCCCGCATCTACACCATCATTCGCGAACGCGAATTGGGATTCCGGACTGTCAAAGCCCCCGTCGTCAAGCCGACCACGGCGGCACCGAAGGCCAAGAAGGCCGTAGAGACCGATAAAGCCGCGGAGCCCAAGGCCGAAACCACTGAGGAGACCAAGTAATGGCTACCGAGAAGAACGCCGCACCCGCAGAGGCGCGTCCGTACCGCAAGGTCCGCCGAGGGCTCGTCGTGAGCGACAAGATGGACAAGACCATCACGGTCAAGATCGAGTCGCGCATCAAGCACCCGCTCTACGGCAAGGTAATGAGCCGTTCGTCCAAGGTCAAAGCACACGATGAGAACAACACCGCCGGTATCGGTGACTTCGTTGTGATTGCCGAAACCCGTCCGCTGTCCGCAACCAAGAACTGGCGTCTCGTCGAGATCGTGGAGAAGGCGAAGTAATTCGCCTCTCGTACTAGGAGAACAACATGCTTCAACAGGAATCCCGACTCAAGGTCGCGGACAACACCGGCGCCAAGATGCTGCTCACGATTCGCGTGCTCGGCGGCTCAACCCGCCGTTACGCGGGTATTGGTGACATCATCGTCGCGACCGTCAAGGATGCAATCCCTGGCGGAAACGTCAAAAAGGGTGAGGTCGTCAAGGCAACCCGCCGTTCAGACGGTTCCTACATCAAGTTCGACGAGAACGCCGCGGTTCTCATCAAAAACAAAGAAGGTGAGCCGCGCGGAACCCGCATCTTCGGCCCCGTTGGTCGTGAACTTCGTGAAAAGAAGTTCATGAAGATCGTGTCGTTGGCACCGGAGGTGATTTAGTCTCATGCAGAACATCAAAAAGGGTGACACCGTGGTTGTCATCAGCGGAAAACGCGAATACAAGGGCAAGACCGGTGAGGTTCTCGAGGTGTTGGTGGAAACCGACAAACTCCTCGTCAAGGGCATCAACATGGTGACCAAACACGTCAAGACCGGCGAAACGAACCGCGGGACCAAGACCGGTGGCATCGAAACGATGGAATCGCCGATTCACGTGTCCAACGTCGCGCTCATCGACCCCAAGACCAAGAAGCCGACCCGCGTCGGTTTCCGCATCGAAACCGTCCAGAAGAACGGCAAGGACAAGATTGTCCGTGTCCGCTTCGCCAAGAAGTCAGGTGAAAAAATCTAATGACCGATACTGCCGCAGCGGCTGGCAAAATCCAGCCCCGCCTCAAGGCCAAGTACCGTTCCGACATCGTGGGTACGCTGACCGCCGAGTTCGGTTACTCGAACCCGCACCAGATCCCCAAGTTGGTCAAGGTCGTCGTCAACACCGGTGTCGGTGAAGCAGCCCGTGACTCGAAAGTCATCGACGGTGCTGTTCGCGACCTCACTCAGATCACGGGTCAGAAGCCTGTCGTGACGAAGGCGCGTAAATCAATCGCTCAGTTCAAACTGCGCGAGGGAATGCCGATCGGCGCCCACGTCACGCTTCGTGGCGACCGCGCCTGGGAATTCGTCGACCGTCTCGTGTCGCTCGCACTTCCACGTATCCGTGACTTCCGGGGCCTCTCGCCCCGTCAGTTCGACGGAAACGGAAACTACACCTTCGGTTTGCAAGAACAGTCGGTGTTCCACGAGATTGACCAAGACAAGATTGACCGCGTCCGCGGTTTCGACATCACCGTCGTGACCACGGCCAAGACTGACGCTGAAGGTCGCGCTCTGCTCCGTGAGCTGGGCTTCCCCTTCATCGCCGCGGCACCCGCCGCCGAGTAAACCACCCACTGACAAGGTCGGCGTCTGCGTAACAGTCGTCGAAACCAGACAGAGAACAGGAAAAACAACAATGACAATGACAGATCCGGTCGCAGACTTGCTGACCCGTCTGCGCAACGCGTCGAGTGCAAACCACGACGCCGTCACGTTGCCATCGAGCACGATCAAGGCGGGAATCGCCGAGATCCTCAAGCGCGAAGGCTACGTTTCGGACTGGAAGGTTGAACCCGCCCGCGTTGGCAAGAGCCTGACCATCACGCTGAAGTACGGCCACGAACGCCGCGCGGCCCTTTCGGGCCTCAAGCGCGTTTCCAAGCCCGGGCTTCGCGTCTACGCAAAGTCGACCGAGATCCCCACGGTTCTCGGCGGGCTGGGTGTTGCCATTCTGTCCACCTCGTCGGGGCTCCTCACGGACCGCGAAGCTCAGAAGAAGGGTGTGGGTGGGGAAGTCCTCGCCTACATTTGGTAGCCGCTCATGTCGCGTATTGGTCGTCTCCCCATCGAGATTCCGTCGGGGGTTACCGTTTCGGTTGCCGAATCCGTCGTCACGGTGAAGGGCCCCAAGGGGGAACTCACCGTCAACATCGCTAGCCCCATCGCGGTTGCTATCGAAGAAAACCAGGTCGTCGTGACCCGTCCGGATGACGAGCGCAACTCGCGGTCGCTGCACGGGCTCACTCGCACCCTCATCGCCAACGACATCGTCGGTGTGACCACCGGATACACGAAGGCGCTCGAGATTGTCGGTACCGGTTACCGCGTCGCGGCGAAGGGTCAGGGCTTTGTATTCGCCCTCGGCTATTCGCACCCCATCACCGTTGAACCGCCGGCCGGCATCAGCCTCGCTGTCGAAGGCAACAACAAGGTGATCGTGTCGGGAATCTCGAAGCAAGCCGTCGGCGAGGTCGCGGCCAATATTCGTAAACTCCGTAAGCCCGAGCCATACAAGGGCAAGGGTGTTCGTTACGAGGGCGAAGTCGTCCGTCGTAAGGCCGGAAAGGCTGGTAAGTAACCATGGCTGCTACGTCAAAGACCGAGCAACGCGCGCGTCGCCACTTCCGCCTTCGCAAGAAGGTCAACGGAACCGAAGCGCGCCCGCGTCTCGTTGTGACGCGTTCGTCGCGCCACCTCTTCGTCCAAATCGTGGACGACACCAAGGGTGTCACTCTCGCATCGGCATCAACGATGGAGGCGGATTTCCGCGCATCGTCCGATGACAAGACGGCGAAAGCCAAAAAGATTGGTGGCATCGTCGCCGATCGCGCAAAAAAGGCGGGCATTTCGACCGTTGTTTTTGATCGCGGCGGCAACCGTTACGCCGGTCGCGTCGCAGCGGTTGCTGACGGCGCCCGTGAGGCAGGACTGACCCTGTGAGCGAAGAGACGAAGGACAACACTGTGTCGGAAGAAACCACTGCCCCCGAGGCAGTCGAAGCAACGACGACCACGGAGACCGCCCCGCGCGGTCGCCGTGGCGAGGGCAACGCTAACGCCCGTGGTGGCGGACGCTCCGGCGGTCGCAACGACCGTGGACCCCGCGATGTCGAAAAGAGCCCTTTCCTCGAGAAAGTCGTTGCGATCAACCGCGTGTCGAAGGTCGTCAAGGGTGGTCGTCGCTTTGCCTTCACCGCTCTCGTCGTCGTCGGTGACGGTAACGGACTCGTCGGTGTCGGCTACGGCAAGGCTCGCGAAGTTCCCCTCGCTATCTCGAAGGGCGTCGAGGACGCGAAGAAAAATTTCTTCCGCGTTCCCCGTTCGGGCATGACCATCCCCCACCCGGTTCAGGGTGAAGCGGCAGCCGGTGTGGTTCTGCTTCGTCCCGCGTCGGCAGGAACCGGTGTTATCGCCGGCGGTCCGGTCCGTGCCGTTCTCGAGTGCGCCGGTGTCCACGATGTTCTGAGCAAGTCGCTCGGATCGTCCAACACCATCAACATCGTTCGCGCAACGGTGGCCGCCCTGAAGCAACTCGAAGAACCTCGTGCGGTTGCCGCGCGTCGTGGCCTCGAGTTCGAACAGGTGGCACC
>JANRET010000043.1:0-3128 GCA_030725885.1 Microbacteriaceae bacterium
ACGCGCGTCAATCCGAAATTACCCAGCAGATTTCCGAAATCGTGGGCGGCGCAGACGCCCTCGTTTCGAAATAGTAACCACAGAACAGAAGGACGAAAATGGCTGCCAAGACCCAGGGCGCGGTTGGACGTATCGCGCGAGTGACCGGACCCGTTGTTGATATCGAGTTCCCGCACGACTCCATCCCCCAGATCTACAACGCTCTCAAGACGACGTACACGTTGGACGGCACCGAAATCGTTTTGACGCTCGAGGTCGCTCAGCACCTCGGCGACGATTTGGTTCGCGCCATCGCGTTGAAGCCGACCGATGGGCTTGTCCGCGGTCAGGAAGTCACCGACACGGGTGAGGCCATTTCGGTTCCCGTCGGTGACGTGACCAAGGGCAAGGTCTTCAACGTGCTTGGCGAGATTCTGAATGGCGACGGCTCGAAGATCGAAATTAAAGAGCGCTGGCCGATTCACCGCAAGCCCCCGGCGTTCGACCAACTCGAGTCGAAGACTCAGCTCTTCGAGACCGGTATCAAGGTCATCGACCTTCTGACCCCCTACGTCCAGGGTGGAAAGATCGGTCTGTTCGGTGGTGCCGGTGTCGGTAAGACCGTTCTGATTCAGGAAATGATCCAGCGCGTGGCGCAAGACCACGGTGGTGTGTCGGTGTTCGCCGGTGTCGGCGAGCGCACCCGTGAAGGTAACGACCTCATCCACGAAATGGAAGAGGCGGGTGTCTTCGACAAGACCGCACTCGTGTTCGGCCAGATGGACGAGCCGCCGGGAACGCGTCTTCGCGTCGCGCTGTCAGCCCTGACGATGGCGGAATACTTCCGTGACGTTCAAAAGCAGGACGTGTTGTTGTTCATCGACAACATCTTCCGATTCACGCAGGCGGGTTCCGAGGTTTCGACCCTTCTCGGGCGTATGCCGTCCGCCGTGGGTTACCAGCCGAACCTCGCCGACGAAATGGGTATCCTCCAAGAGCGCATCACGTCGACGCGTGGACACTCGATTACGTCGCTTCAGGCCATCTACGTGCCCGCGGACGACTACACCGACCCCGCTCCCGCGACGACCTTCGCCCACCTCGACGCCACCACGGAACTGTCGCGTGAAATCGCATCGAAGGGTCTGTACCCGGCGGTCGACCCGCTCACCTCTACGAGCCGTATTCTCGACCCGCGTTACATCGGCGCCGACCACTATCGTGTGGCCACGACGGTGAAGCAGATCCTGCAGAAGAACAAAGAACTGCAGGAAATCATCGCGATCCTCGGTGTCGACGAACTCTCGGAAGAGGACAAGATCACCGTGTCCCGCGCGCGACGCATCCAGCAGTTCCTCTCGCAGAACACCTACATGGCGAAGAAGTTCACCGGTGTCGAGGGTTCGACGGTTCCGCTCAAGGAAACGATCGAGTCGTTCGACGCGATTGCCAAGGGCGAATTCGACCACGTCGCCGAACAGGCCTTCTTCAACGTCGGTGCGATTACGGACGTCGAAGAGAAGTGGGCACAGATCCAGAAGGAGAACGGCTAGTCATGGCCTCTCTGAAGGTTCATGTCGTCGCAGCCGACCGCGAGGTCTGGGCGGGCGAGGCGAGCATGCTCGTCGCGCGCACCGTCGAGGGCGAACTGGGTGTGCTTCCCGGACACGAACCGTTCCTCGGGGTACTCGCCGAAGGTGACGTTCGAATCCACACCGAGGGTGGCGTGGTTTTGGCGAAAGCCGACCGCGGGTTCCTCTCGGTCGAGAACAACACGGTGATGGTTGTCGCCAGCCAGGCGGAACTGGTCGCCTAAGTGCGAATTCTGCTTCCCCCGTCGGAAACGAAGTTGAAGGGTGGGGCGCCTCATTCGGGGCGCTTCACCCTTTCGTTTCCCGTCCAGGACGCCGGACGCTACGACCTGCTTGTTCCCCTCGAAATCCTCTGCCGGGACAATCCCGCCGAGGCGGTCCGCGTCCTGAAACTCGGTCCGAAGTCCGTTGAGGAACTCGCGAACAACGTGTTCACGGACGCCCCCGTCATGCCGGCCATCGACCGTTACACCGGCGTTCTCTATTCCGCGACGAACGCGTCGCAGTGGACGGCCGAACATCGAGCGTGGGCGACGCGGCACGTGTTCATCCACTCCGCCCTCTGGGGAATCATCTCGTCGGGCGACCAGATCCCCAACTATCGGCTCTCGTACGACACCCGCATCGGCGGTCACACGCTGGCGTCAGTGTGGGGAGGCCAACTCACTCAGGCGCTGACGGAGATGGCCGCGGGGGACTGGGTGCTCGACGCTCGTTCCGCCGGTTATCGCGATCTCGCGCCCGTTCCTCCCGGCGTGACATCGCTGTATCTCGAAGTCGTGTCGAAGGCGGGTGGCAAGGCTCTCAATCACTTCAACAAGGTTCACAAGGGCGAGCTCGTTGCCATGCTTGTCGCGGATAGCCCTGAACTCGCGTCGGTCGAAGATTTCATTACGTGGGCCGGCGGCCGAGGACTCAGTGTGGCGCGGGACGGCGAACAGGTGCGGCTCGCGGTTTAGGCGACGTCGCCCATCCTTTCCCACATCTTGGCCATGACCCACCATTGTCCGTCGAGAAAGACGATGTTGAGGTAATCCTGCATCACGCCCCCGAACATCTGAAGCTGAACCTTGACCAGTGCGAGCGTCGGTGACACCTGATCGAACATCAGCACCTCGTCGGCGCGGGCATTGCCCAGTTCCGCCGGCGATTGACGGTTGGCGACTGCTTCGCGGTAAACCGCATAGGGCCGAATGCTGAGACTTCCACCCTGAGCGGAATACAGCACGCAGTTCTTGTGGAACACGCGGTCGAACAAATCCATGTCCTGCGCATGAATTACCTCGAAATAATCGGCTATGAGCCGTTGGATGGCGGGGTCTGCTTCGGAAAAGTTCATCTGCCTAATCTAAGTACTGGTTGATTCGGCGTCAAGGCAACCCGCAACATGATCGTTCACAACGCCGACCGCCTGCATGTGGGCATACGCGGTGGTCGGCCCAACAAACTTAAAGCCGCGTTTCTTGAGCGCTTTCGAGAGAGCGATTGATTCGGGGGTGACAGCGGGCAGGTCGGCGATTTCCCGAATCGCGGGACGACGCCCATTCGGTGCGTGGG
>JANRET010000043.1:3138-4204 GCA_030725885.1 Microbacteriaceae bacterium
GTGCGTGGGACCAAATCAGATCGTCGAGCGCCCCAGGTTCGGTGTCCATCATGCGCGCGACGATGGCCGCGTTGTGAATAGTCGCCTCAATTTTGGCGGCGTTTCGAATGATTCCGGTGTCGGCCATCAATCGAGCGCGGTCGGCAGTACCGAATTCCGCGATGACGTGCGGATCGAAGTTCGCGAACGCTGAACGGAAACCCTCGCGGCGGCGCAGAATCGTGATCCAGGACAGACCCGACTGGAATGCCTCGAGCACGAGGCGTTGGAACATCTCGTGGTCGCCGTGAACGGGGACACCCCATTCGGTATCGTGATAATCAACATAGAGAGGGTCGTCGCCACACCACCAACAGCGAGCCATGCCGTCGGCGCCGACTCGCAGTGCAGTCACCGGTGGGGAATACCTTCGTGGTCGAGCAACCAAACCTTGGTCGGTATGCCGTTTCCGCCGGAGTATCCGGTGATTCGCCCGTCGTGGGCAAGTACCCGATGGCACGGAACGATGATCGGAATTGGGTTGGCACCGACGGCACCGCCAACGGCACGGCCCGCGGTTGCGCGACCGGTACTCGTCCCGACATCACCGTACGACCGAAACTCGCCGTAGGGAATTTCAGCGAGGGCGTCCCAAACGGACAGTTGGAACGGAGTTCCCGCTAGATTCACGGGAACATCGAATGTTCGTCGCTTCCCCGCGAAGTATTGTGCGAGTTGGGTGGCGGCCTTTGCGAGTGCAGGGGACTTGTGTTCGGGGACATTTTCCCGCGGTAGCCGACCGTCCGATTCGATGTCGAGGCCGACAATTGCACCCGCTCGTGCCGTGATTTCCAAGCGGCCAATCGGGCTGTCTGTTCGGATAATGGAATCGAATTCGGTCATGCCACGAGGCTACAACGCCACGAGTTGGAGAGAGCGTTTGCACCATAAACTGTTACCAAACCAGTTCACGTCGACCTTCGGGATAAGTAGCCATAATGGATATTCCAATTAGATATCTCGGACACTCGGGCCTCCTGATCTCGGCTGTCGGGCTTGGTTGCAACAACTTTGGTCGACCGGATAC
>JANRET010000043.1:4214-7739 GCA_030725885.1 Microbacteriaceae bacterium
CTGCGAGATGTGTATAAGAGACAGGGATACCCCCACGTTCACTGAAGTCGGAACTGCAGCCGTCCTAGAAACGGGGATCGAATCGGGCATCAATTTCTTCGACACCGCCGACGTCTACGGCGCAGACTATGGTCTTTCCGAAAAGCTCATGGGTCCAACGGTGGCGCAGCATAGAAAATCGATGATTCTTGCGTCGAAATTTGGTCACGTCGAGATCGCCAGCCCGCTTGACAAGATTGGCCCAGGAGGTTCTCGTGCCTATATTCGTGCGGCCTTGGACCAGACGTTGGACCGGCTCCAGACCGATTATGTGGATTTGTACCAGCATCACACTCCCGACCCTCGGGTGCCGATCGAAGAGACCCTTGAGGCGCTGAACGAGCTGATAGCGGAAGGGCGAGTTCGGCACATCGGGCACTCGAATTATTCCGCAGAGCAGTCCCGCCGTGCACACTCGGTCGCGAAACGGCTAGGACTCAAAGGGTTTGTCTCGGCTCAAAATGAACACAATCTTCTCGCGCGTGACGCCGAGTCGGACATCATCCCCGCGGCCGCGGAGATGGGGTTAGGGTTTCTGCCCTGGTTTCCCCTGCACAACGGATTGCTGACGGGTAAGTACCGTCGCGACGGTGGCCCAGCCGACTCTCGACTGATGCGTATTCGCCAGCACGTGCACGCCGAGGCCCCGTGGGACGCGATGGACAAGTTTGCCAAGTTCTGTGATGACCGGCGCATCACCATGCTGGAATCGACAATCGGATGGATGTTGTCGATTCCGGGGATGTCGAGCATCATTGCTGGTGCGACGACACCCGCGCAGGTCCGCCAGAACGCTGATGCGGCAATCTCGTGGAGCCCCACCTCGCGGGAGTTCGCCGATATCGGAAAGATTTTTCCCGCGAATGTTAAGGTTCTGCAGGAATCGTAACCATCGCGCTCGCATCAATTCCGAGTGCCGAATTCAGGTTCATGGCGTGAGAGTTCAGCACCGTCAATTGAGCAACCAGCGCGTTGAATTGCTCGATGAGCGCGTTGAGGGCAATCCGGGAGCGTTCCAACTTCTTTTTCCGGTTTGTCAGAGCAGAGCGTTCCCGCTCGAATATCGAGGACGACGCAAAGTAACCGCGGGTGTCCGCTCGCGCATTGAAAATCTTGATGTCGCGACGCAGGGACTTTCGTTCGGTCGAATAACTCGTCGACGCGGCCACAACCAATTCCTCGACGGCCAGAATCTGAGCCCCGATTGATTCGATGCCGCTGGTGATTTCGGCGATGACATTGGCGGACGATGCGGCCAGCCGCACGCAGGCCATCCGGTCATCAAAGTATCGCGAATAGACCTCGTCGAGCGCGGGTGTAATTGCCACAGATTCGGTTCCGAGGATGGCAAATAACTCCCCGTCGCGTTCTGCGGGCATCAGTTCTTCATACGGAGCGAGTCGGCTCAGCATTCCCGGATCCCGAACACTCGCAAATGATTTTTCGACCTCAATCGCAATGGCTGAACGTTCGGTTGAATCCAACCGAGCCCAAATGGCGTGCAGCGCCTCGTGGGCGGCCACGACAGGCTTGAGTGTCTTCAACGTGTCATCACCGATGTCGAGGAGGTGGATGGTGTCGGTCTCGGCCGAATAGCAACCCAGTGCCGCGATTCCCGCTTCGCGAACGGGGCAAGCGACATCAAAGGTGTCGGGCGAATGCAGAATTGGCTTCGCGGCGAGCAGGTAAAAACGGCCGGCCGCCGACAACCCCGACTCGGCCACATACGCGTCCAACTCCGACGATCCCGCTATTTTGCCGACGACGAGCCAGTCTCGAATCATCGCGACATTGTTGGACCCCCAGGCGACGACCGAAATCAACCCCAGTTGTGTCACGATGGCCACGACGGCGACGATGACACCGATGCGACGCCCGAGTCCGGGGACGAGAAGGCGGCTCACCCTTTCAGGTTATTGGCTAGTGTCCCGTGAGGGGCGCAAGCAACCGCGCGACGATCGACGGCCGTCCCGTCACCTTTTCTTCCTCGTCCGCGATTGTCATTCCGACGAGTCCGGCATTGGCGCCAACGAAACGCAGAGGTTCCGGTTCCCACGACGGCGAACGATGATTCACCCACGCGAGCTGCGTGAGGTCGCTCGACGTCCCCGTGATGAGGTCGGCGAGTGTCCGGCCGGCGAGGTTGGTCGTCGTGAGCCCGTCGCCGACATAACCGCCGGCACCGCCCAGACCTGTCGTCGGGTCGTAGTTGACGGTCGCGTGCCAGTCACGGGGGACACCAAGCGGCCCACCCCAACGGTGCGTGACCTTTATCTGGTCGGCGATCTGAGGGAACATGTCGCGCAGAGTCTGGGTCAGATGATCGAAGACGCTGTCCACGCGGTCGTATTCGGGTTTTATGGACGAACCCCAGTGGTACCGGGCTCCTCGACCACCGAACGCAAAGCGATTGTCGGCGGTGCGTTGTCCGTAAATAACCAGGTGGCGGCCATCCGAAAACGTGTGACCGTGTTCGATTTTGAGTTCTTTCCACACCTTTTCCGGAAGCGGCTCCGTCGCGATCATGAGCGAATACAGCGGGAGGATGCGGCGATGCGTTTGTTTGATTGTCGCGCCGTATCCTTCGGTGGCATTGATGATGTGCTTCGCGTGAACGGTTCCACGGTCGGTTTCGACCGATCCCTTTGTCCACGCCGTCACGGCGGTGTGTTCGACGATTCGGGCGCCGCGGGATTCGACCAACTTCGCCATGTGAGTGACGAGTTTGGCGGGATGCAATCGCGCGCAATCGGGAGTAAACGTCGCGCCGCGAGCACCTCCGGCGGCTACTCGGTCAGATTCCCACCATTCGAGGTGGTCAATGCCCAACGCCTGGGTTTCGGCGACCTCTGCCTGGAGTTCGCGTTCCTGCAGAGCGCTTCGCGCGAAAATGATGGTTCCCTTGTGGACCCAATCGCAATCGATTTTTTCGGTTGCGACAACGCGCCCGATCTCGCTGATGGAGTCGACCATGGCGTCACGAAGAGCCTTGGCCCGATCGAACCCGTACCGCTTGACCAGCGACGAGGTCGTCTGCGGGAACAGCGCGCTGGCCCAGCCACCGTTTCGCCCACTCGCGCCAAAACCAGCGACGTTCTTGTCAATCAACATGATGGACAGGGCCGGATTGCGCTTCTGCAGGTAGTACGCGGCCCACAGTCCCGTCAGACCGGCCCCGACGATAGCGACATCTACTGTTGCGTCACCGTCGAGGGCCGGACGTGGGGACATGTCGACCGCCTCGTGCCAAAACGAGACGGACCCCATGGTTAGAGGAGCTTCGTCGCGCCGACCAGAACCTCGCGGAGGATCTGCTCGATCTCGTCAAACTCGGGCTGGCCGATTGTGAGCGGCGGTGCGAGTTGGATAACGGGGTCTCCACGGTCGTCCGCGCGGCAGTACAGCCCGGCGGCGTAAAGAGCCTGCGACAGGTATCCGCGCAGCAAGCGTTCTGCTTCTTTGTCGTTGAAGGTCTCCTTGGTGACC
>JANRET010000044.1 GCA_030725885.1 Microbacteriaceae bacterium
CTATTGGGGCTCCGCCGCTATTTGGCGGAGGGGGATGCGTAAGCGCGGAAGTACGACTTCGGGGTTTCCCGCAGCGCGAGGGTCGTCGTGTCGCGTCCCACGAGGAACTGCATAATCCACCCTCCCACGACGCGGAACTTGCGCTCCCACATGGGCATGGCTAAACCGTGATAACCGCGGTGCATGAGCCACGCCGGGAAACCGGTGATAGCCAACTTTCCAGACTGGAAAACTCCGTACCCCACACCCAAACCGGCCACAGAACCGAGGTTCTTATGTTTGTACTCGACTGGTTTTTCGCCGCGGAGCACCGCGACCAAGTTTTTCGCAAGCGTCTTCGCCTGACGAACAGCGTGCTGAGCGTTCGGAACACACATTCCGCCGACTCCGCCACCGGTGAGATCGGGGACGGCGGCATTGTCTCCGGCCGCCCAGGCGCCGGCCACAATCGTGCCGTCGTTCCTGGTCACCTGCAGCGTTGTCGAAGATTGCATTCGACCGCGGTCGTCGATGGGAAGGTCCATATCGCGAACAACGGGGTTCGCCATCACACCGGCGGTCCAGACGATGAGGTCCGACTCGAACGAAATGCCGTTCGACAGCTCGACCTTGCCGCCCTTGGCCGACGTCAGTTGCGTATCAAGGTGCACGGTGGCCCCACGGGACGCAAGGTTTTTCAGCACCCAGTGCGAGGTCCGCAGCGACACCTCGGGCATGACGCGGCTCATCGCCTCGATCATGTGGAATTTCGTGTCGTCGATGGTGAGTTCGGGGTACTGCGACAGCATCGCTGACGCAAGAGACCGCAACTCGGCGAAGGTCTCGATGCCGGCGAATCCTCCACCGATTACCGTGACGGTGAGAAGGCGGTCGCGCTCTTTGCCTTTCGGGAGGTTCGCGGCCTTGGCAAAATTGTCGATGATCCGGTCACGCACGGCAAGAGCCTCTTCGATGGACTTCATGCCGAAGGCCTCTTCCGCTACTCCCGGAATCGGGAACGTACGCGAAACGGAACCGGCGGCGATCACGATGTGGTCGTACTTGACCGAGTAGGTCTTTCCCGCCGAGGGTTCGATGGTCGCCGTTTTCTTCGCGTGGTTCACGCTGATAACGCGACCCTGGACAACGTGGGTCTTCTTCAGGTGTCGGCGAAGAGGCACAATCACGTGACGCGCCTCGATCAAGCCGGCAGCGACCTCGGGCAGGAACGGGTGGTACGTCATGTACGGAAGCGGGTCAACAATCGTGACCTCTGCTTCGCCGCGACGGAGCCGTTTTTGAAGTTTGAAGGCAGTGTAAAAACCGGTGTAACCACCACCGACGATAAGAATTTTGGCCACGACGAATGCTCCTGATTTTGGGACGGACAACCTCTCAAACTTATCGCGTTTCTGGCGCACACACGCATCGTGTCGGCGACCACGAACACGCGGTGAGGGCGTCGTCCCCCACAAGGTTCACGCCCGGCCCAACCGCAAGGCTGTGCGCGGCGAGAGCGTGCAAACATTTGACGCGCGTCGGCATTCCCCCGGCACTGATTCCGTGGACCTCGGCGACGTGTCCATGCCGGTCGCGATCGATGATGTACGCCTCGTGCGCAGCGCGATAGGCGGCCGAAAAATCGGGCTGCTCGGCCAGCTTGTTCTGTTCGACGACCATGAATCCGTTGGCCTCGAGAGTCGAGAGCGCCGCGGTCGCGCCCGGATGCGTCAGGTAGTAAAACGTGGGAAACGGTGAGCCGTCGGCCAAGCGTGGCTTGGTGGCGACGACAGTGGGGGCGCCGCACACGCAGCGCGCGGCGACTCCGACAACGTCACGCATCGGGCGACCGAGTTGGATCTGCATGATTTCGAGGTCGCGGTCAGATGCGGCGTCGATGGTCACTCGGATTCCGTTTCGGGTTTCGCAGCAAATGCATAAGACTGCACGAACGCCTCGACCCAATCGATTGAGGTCCGTTGCACCGTGCCGAGCACCTCGTTGGACTTGGTGGGTTTGGCGTCGACATCGTTGACGACCAAATAGGAAATATCCCCCGGGTACACAAACATGAGCCGTTCCCGAGCTTGCGCTTCGATGTACGCCCGGTCCGACCACCGATCCACGTCCGCCTGTGCTTCCGCAAGGGCGGCGCGAGCGGCAGCGACCTCGTTGTCCAACTCGGCGAGCCGCGCCTGTTGTTCGAACCAGATCTGAACCGGGTGAGACAAATCAACGACGGCCGCGACCGCAATAATTACGCCCACGATGATGGCGCCACTGCGCTGAATCTCTCGATTGAGCACGTTATCGAGCGTCTGCCGCACACCACCACGAGGCCGACGAGATTCTCGGATGGGACGTCCGGGAGGTCGCGGGCTAGTCATGTGACAAGGGTAACCCGAGGGTCGGCAATACGACCGAAGGGACTAGGCCGTGAACCGAGGAAATGCCCCGCGACCCGCGTACACCGCGGCATCACCGAGTTCTTCTTCGATTCGCAACAACTGGTTGTACTTGGCGACGCGCTCACTGCGGGCCGGTGCACCGGTCTTGATCTGACCACAGTTCGTTGCCACCGCGAGGTCGGCAATCGTCGTGTCTTCGGTTTCCCCCGAGCGGTGCGAAAGGACCGCGGTGTAACCGGCGCGCTGGGCCATGGCCACCGCGTCGAGGGTCTCGGTGAGCGAACCAATCTGGTTGACCTTGACCAGGATTGAATTGCCGGCGTGACGGCTGATTCCGTCGGCAAGGCGAACGGGGTTCGTGACGAACAGGTCATCACCCACCAATTGAACGCTGGCTCCGAGTTCCGCGGTGATGGCTTCCCAGCCCGCCCAGTCGTCTTCCGACAGCGGGTCTTCGATGGTGATGAGCGGGTACGCAGCCACGAGTTCGGAATAGTAGGCAACGAGCTCGCCCGCGGTGAGTTCGCGTCCTTCGAATCGATACATTCCGTTGTCATGGAATTCGGTGGCCGCGACGTCGAGTCCCAGCGCGAGGTCTTTGCCGGGCGTGAAACCAGCCTTCTCGATGGCGCTCATGAGCAGGTCCAGCGCGGCTCGATTGTTGTCGAGGTTGGGAGCGAACCCACCTTCGTCACCGAGACCGGTCGCGAAGCCTTTGGATTTGAGTTCCGCCTTGAGGGCGTGGTACACCTCGACGCCCCAGCGAAGCCCTTCGCGGTAGGTGTCGGCGCCGATCGGCAGGACCATGAATTCTTGGATATCGACGTTCGTGTCGGCGTGGGCTCCACCATTGATGACGTTCATCATGGGAACGGGGAGGACGTGCGCGTTGGGTCCACCGAGGTAGCGGAACAGTGGCAAATCGGCCGAGAGAGCGGCTGCTTTCGCCACCGCGAGCGAGACTCCGAGAATCGCATTCGCTCCGAGTTTCGACTTGTTTTCAGTTCCGTCCGCCTCGATGAGCGCCGCATCGACCGCGCGCTGTTCGCTGGCGTCGAGCCCCTCGATGGCTTCGGACAGCACGTCGATGACCGATTCGACGGCTTTCAGGACGCCTTTTCCGCCGTAGCGCTTGGCGTCGTCGTCGCGCAATTCGAACGCTTCGAACGCACCCGTCGAGGCACCCGACGGAACGGCGGCCGAGGCAACGGTTCCGTCTTCGAGGACTACGTCCACTTCAACGGTCGGGTTTCCGCGCGAATCGAGAATTTCACGGGCATCAACAAAGGCAATAGCGGACACAGGTTCTCCTTGAGTGGTGGTGTTTCCAGATTAGGCGTTAGCCGATGGTCTTCCATTCCAGAGACTCCCCTGGGTTCAGAAAGGCGTATCGGCGGAATCCGTCGTTCTCGAGCTGGTCGAGAATCGCGCGGGTGTTTTTGGTTTTGTGAACGAGCCGAACCCGAAGCCCCTCGGCAATCAAGTCACGCTTGTGCGCAATCAACTCGGCGGGGGACATGTGCGGGTCGTAGATCACCGCGACCGAGTCCGATTCGGCAACGTCCTCCGCGCGAACGAGATCGACGAGTCGTTCGAAACCGAGCGAGAACCCGACGGCCGGGACGTCGGTTCCGAGGAATCGACCGATCATGCCGTCGTAACGACCGCCGCCACCGAGCGAATAACCGAGGTCGGGGTGGGCGACTTCGAAAATCGCGCCCGTGTAATACCCCATCCCGCGAACCAGGAACGGGTCGAACACCATCGTGACGCCGGTCCCGACCGCCGCCGCGATCTCGGCGAGTTCAGCCACCGCGTCGGGAGCGACACCAGCGGGCAGGGCGCCGGTCATCGCTTCGAGCGTCGGTGCCGAGGTGGGGTTGGCGTGACGCCCGAGCAATTCCTCGAGTGTGGCGAGCGCCGCATCGCCAGCCCCGTGTTCACGCAATTCCGCGACGACGCCCTCGGCGCCGATCTTGTCGAGTTTGTCCAGAGTGATGAGTGCCGACTCGGTGTTGGTCAGACCGAGCGCCGACAGCAACCCCATCAGAATGCGGCGGTCGTTCAGACGAATCGTGGTGCCCGTGACTCCGAGTCGGTCGAGCGTGGCGCTCGTGGCGGTGATGAGTTCGATTTCCGCGAGGATGCCGGGTTCACCGATGATGTCGATGTCGCACTGAACGAACTGGCGGAACCGTCCCTTCTGCGGGCGTTCGGCCCGCCACACCGGAGCAATCTGAATCGCGCGAAAGACGGGGGGAAGCTCGGCGCGATGCGTCGCATAGAAACGGGCGAGCGGAACAGTGAGGTCGTATCGCAACCCCATGTCGATCAGGTCCGCGGTGGACGTCGCCGCGGCGATGTCGTCGGGGGTGAGACCGCGCTTGAGCACACCGAACGCGAGTTTTTCGTTGTCACCGCCGAGACCAGCGGACAAACGCGCCGATTCTTCGACGACGGGGGTCTCGATTTCGTCGAAACCGTTCACCCGGAAGGATTCGCGAATGACGCCCAGAACCCGATCGCGACGGGCTTTCTCGGCGGGAGTGAAGTCGCGCATCCCTCGGGGTGGGTTCACGGTCGCCATTTGTTTATTGTTCCACAGGTCAGAGACCCCAGACCGAACGGCGCGACCACCCCGATTCGGTGGCACACTGGAAACATGAGCACCACTGGGTTTATCCCGCGTTTCCTCGAGTCCCTCGCCTCACTGACTCGAACCGGTTACTGGGCGATTCTTGTCATCACCACGGCGTCCCTGTCGCTCATCCTCGTCGGGTTGACGGTCGCGAGTGATGCGGCCACCGCGGTCGGCACCGACTCCGGGCGCATGGCTCTGTCCTTCGCGGTCTTCCTTGTTCTGATTGCCGTCCTTCTCGGCGTCCCGACTGTGTTCATCACGGTGCGCGAAACCCTCGGGCGGCTGGGCTTCCTTCACACCTTTCTTCTCTCGATCGTCGTCGGCGGTTCGTTCCTCGTCGCCGCCGCACCCGCGGTTGTCTGGGCAATCCTCTCAACCGGCGTGACACCCGACGTGTGGCTCCCGACCCTCTCCACCGTCGAGCTTCAGGTCGCGGTCGTCGCAGCGCTGGTCGCGCTGGCACACTGGGCAATCGCGAACGATAGCACCGCAGCCACCACCGCTTTCGGTCTCGTCGCGGGAATCACGCTCGGACCACTTCTTGTCGTTGGGGTGGCGTCGTTCGCGCCGCCGGTTGAACAAACGACGAAAACGTATTTCATCCAGTGGAAAGAGGATGTTCCGGTCGACCCCGAGACGGGTTACCCAATCAATCCCATTTGTGAAACCTCACCGTCTATCTCCACAGCGTTTCTCACCGATTATTCAAATCTGTGGGCGTCGGTCACCATCAACCCCGTCGCACTCGTCAGTGCGTCGATTACCCCCGCGATTGGCGATTGGCAGGACCCCGGCTATCAGGGCGACGAATGGGAGTCAACCCCGATTGGGATACCCCCCGTGTCTCTTCCGCTCGACCTGTTTTCGTCCGTCGACCTGAACGTTCGCGGGATGCAACTTCCGATTCGGACCGCCATCGTCGTTGACGAGTGTGCCAATATCGCCGAGTTTGGGACGCCGTATCCCACTCTCGACGGTGACCGCGCGCCGCGTGACATCATCGAACAGTCGGCGTCCGGATACACCTTTGGAGTGCTTGGTCAGGCCGTCTTTGTCGTAGCCGCAGCAGCCATCCTGGTCCCGATTCGACGTCGCGGGCGACGCGCCTAGTTTTCCGTCTCCGCCTCGGCGTCCGTGATCAACCGGCGCACGGCGACCCTCACGGCTCCTTCCGCATCGAGCCCGTTCGCTTTAGCTGCCGCGACAATCGCGACGAGTAGGTCGCCCAGTTCGTCGGTCGTGGTGGTCTCGTCGACCATCTCAGACGGCGCCGGCTTATTCGTCAATTTGCCGATGACTTTGTCCGCGAGCGCCAGTGCCGGGAGCCCCTTCGGCAGCCCCTCGAACGCGGACGTCCGTTCGGGTTTCTCGGCGGCTTTCCACTTCTCCCAGTTGGCTACAACCTCGTCGGCCGTATCGGCGCTGAAATCCCCGAACACGTGTGGGTGGCGTCCGACCATTTTGTCGCGGGCGACGCGGGCGACATCCTCGATGTCGAACGGGTGCTCGGGGTGGGCGCTCCCCAAATCGGCGTGAAACAGCACCTGGTACAACACGTCCCCGAGTTCCTCGATCATGTGCGTTCGGTCACCCGATTCGACGGCGTCGATGAACTCGTGGCTCTCTTCGATCAGGTACTTGAGAAGCGACTCGTGTGTCTGTTCGCGATCCCACGCGCAGCCGTCCTCGCCGCGCAGCCTCGCCATCACGGCGATGAGGGCGTCGACTTCGGGGTGGGCCGATTCACTCATGTGTTTTCACCATAAATCGCTTCAACGACATCGCGCACCCATTCCAGCAGGTCGTTGCCATCCCTATTCGGCATGGGGACAAGGCACGCAGACATCGCCGACACGTACCGGGCACCCGGGTAAAGGCGCACAAGCCGGGTTTGGCGGGAATCGGGCAGATCCACTCCAGCAACGCGCAGGTTGGCGCCGGCCGTAATCACCTCTGAGATCCCCAATTCGGCGATTCGACGACGCAGCCGCGCAACCGACGCAAGCGTCTGGACCTGGGCGGGCGGCTCGCCATAGCGGTCGCGCATCTCGTCGAGTTCGACGTCGATGGCGTCGGGAGCGGCCGACGGGAACGACGCGGCAGACAGTTTTTGGTAGGCCTCGAGCCGCAGGCGTTCGCTCTCGATGTAATCCTCGGGGATACGGGCATCGATCGGGATTTCGAGTCGCAGGTCGTTCGATTCGGGGGCCGCATCGCCCTTAAATTCCCCGACCGCCTCGGCAATCATCCGCAGGTACAGGTCGAACCCGACGCCCGCGATGTGCCCCGCTTGTTCGCCGCCCAGCAGGTTTCCGGCGCCGCGCAGTTCGAGGTCTTTCAACGCAATCGCCATTCCCCCACCAAGGTCTGAGTTCTGCGCGATGGTCTTCAATCGCTCGTAGGCGGTCTCGCTC
>JANRET010000045.1:0-2919 GCA_030725885.1 Microbacteriaceae bacterium
CCGTTTCTCGCATCCTTCGCGCTTCTCATGACAGCACGCGACGGAGGGGAGTGGTGGACTCTCGGGACGATGATCATCATCGCGAGCGTCGACACCTGGGCTTTCGCTACTGGTCTTCTGGTTGGAAAACACCCGATGGCTCCAAAGATCAGCCCGAAAAAGACGTGGGAGGGGTTTGCGGGATCCGTCGTTTTCGCCCTCGCGGCGGGAATCATTCTCGCGAACACGATGTTGCAGATTGACTGGTGGTGGGGCGCAGTTTTCGCTTTGGTTCTCGTGGGCACAGCCACCACGGGTGACTTGATTGAATCCCTCATCAAACGCGAATTGGGGACGAAAGACGCATCCGACCTGCTGCCTGGTCACGGCGGATTCTTGGATCGATTGGATTCCGTTCTTCCCTCCATGTTGGTCGCGTCGGTTTTCGCCATCTTCTTTTCCTAGGGCAGAATAGACGGATGGCCACTTTTCCCCTTATTTCTGCCCCCGCACGCGGCTACAACGTTGATGCGGTAGATGCATTCATCGCCCGGGCTCAAGCCGGCGACTCGACGTTGACCAGTTCGGACATCCGTTGGGCGTCATTCCCCATCAGCAAAGGCGGTTATTCGATTGTCGACGTGGACGCCGCGCTAGAACGACTAGAAGACACCGTTGCCGAACACGAACTCCAGGAACGGGTAAAAACCGTGGGTATGGACGAATCGAACGCCGACGCCCGTGCAATCGCTCAGGATGTGCTCAACCGCGTCGCCCGCGCGCCTCGCAAACGCTTCCGCCGCGCGCCGATTTTCACCTATGGCTATCACCGTGCCGATGTTGACGAATTCGCCGATACCATCCGCGCTTTTTACAACGATGGCGGTAATCTCACGCGTACCGATGTTCGGACGGTGTCTTTCCGCCCACAATTAGGTGGGTATGACGAGGCTCAAGTCGACTTCGTCCTCGATGAACTACTGCGGGTAATGCTCGCAGCACGGTAGCGGTGTTTTCGAAACATTCGCGCGCGCGACCCGGAATCGCGGGCGCTGGGCTCGCGGGCGTTGCGGTGCTTCTGTTCGGGCCGATTATTGCGCCGTTCACGACCTACGATTTTGGTTACGCGAGTGGGGGCACCCTCACAGCCTCGCAAACGTTCACCAATGGCGACGGCGAGGCCGAACGTCACTCGATCCTCAAGGACTCGTGGTCCATGACCTCGGGCTTCTTTGTGGCCGGTTCTCGTGACGTCAAGTCGGCGCAGTCCTTCGCCCGCTCTGAAGTCGAATCGCGCGGTTGGGGGGAAGAGCAGTTCACCTGCCTTGTGGATTTGTGGAACCGCGAATCAAAGTGGAATTTCCGAGCGGAAAACATGTCGAGCGGTGCCTACGGCATCCCGCAAGCGTTACCCGGCAACAAGATGCGCTCCGCAGGAAAAGACTGGCGTGAAAATCCGCAGACCCAAATTCGGTGGGGATTAACGTACATCGAGGATCGTTACTCCACGCCGTGTAAGGCCTGGGGGCACAGCGAAGAGAACGGCTGGTACTAGTGGGTCGCCGCAACCGTCCCAAGCGTGACGAGGTGCCGACCCTCGACATCACGCGCACGTCTGGTCGCCGTCGGACCGAAACGAAACGCGGAGACGAGTGGGTTGTCCAGGACATCACGCCGGCTCGGGCAATCAAGGAATACGTGTGTCCTGGCTGTGTCATCACAATCAGCATCGGCACGCCACACGTTGTCACCTGGCATTACGAAGGACTTTTCGGGGAAGAAGCCGCTGTTCGCGATCGTCGGCACTGGCACTCCTCCTGCTGGACGATGTTCTGATGACCGAGATTAGAAGCACAACGGAATTACCGGCGCGTCGACGCGACATCGAACTCACGACTGCCGACGGATTGATCCTCGTCGGCGAGTTGTCCCTCCCCGCACAGGGAAATCCCGTCGGGACGCTCGTCTTCCTTCATCCTCTTCCCACCGGTGGCGGCTATATGGATTCCCACATCATTCGCAAGGCCGCCCTCCGGCTTCCCGCTATGGCGAACGTCGCCGTTCTGCGTTTCAATTTTCGCGGGGTGACGTCCTCACGCGGCACGTCCCAGGGTGTCTTTGGCGAGGGAATCGACGAGCGTTTCGACCTTGAGGCGGCACTCAATTTTGTTCGGACCGAGGGTTTGCCCACACCGTGGCTCGTGGGTTGGTCTTTCGGAACCGAGGTGGCTCTCAACCACGGTCATGATCTGGACGTTGCAGGTCTGATTCTGTTGGCCCCGCCCCTTCATCGGACCAGCGTCGACGCTCTCGAACGATGGAACAAGAATTCGACCCCCATCGTCGCGGTGATTCCCGAGTTGGACGACTACCTGAAGCCCGCTGAGGCCCGGAAACGATTTGCGGTGGTTCCCCGCGTCGACATCGTCGAGGTCGACGAGGGACGGCACCTCTGGGTCGGGGAAAAGCAAACATTCCGGGTACTGTCGGAAATTGTTGAGCGCGTGAATCCGGCAGCGTTGCCGCTTCCAACAACCTGGCCTTAACGCTCCTGTTGCGCGGGAATGATGACTTGGCGCACGACGATGAGTACCGAGGCGGCCAACGGAATCGCGACAATTGCGCCGAGGACACCCATCAAGGCTCCGCCTGCGAGAGCGGCGATGATGACCAAGACACCCGGTACTTTCACCGCTTTGTTCATGATGTACGGGCCGATCACGTACGCCTCGACCTGAAGGTAGACGAGGTAATACACTGCCATCCAGATGGCAGTCGTCGGGTTGGTCGGGTCAACAAGGAACTGGGTGATCACGATAAGCAACGAACCAGTGATGGTTCCTACGAGTGGGAGAAGTGAGAACACGAACGCGATGAGCGCGAAGAGTGCCGGGAATTCCGCACCGATGAGGGACATCGCGATGAAACTCAGAACACCGT
>JANRET010000045.1:2929-7316 GCA_030725885.1 Microbacteriaceae bacterium
CGTTAGCAAGGCCCTGCGTTCCTTGACCGATGACGTATTTGCCGACTGCGTCGACAACCTGATCGGCGATATTGACGAAATCGTCGCGTGTTGATGCGGGGACAAGGCGGAACATCGCGCTCTTAATTGCAGGCAACGAGATGACTAGATAGATCGTCAACATGAGGGTGAGGAATGCACCGAGAATCCCGTTGGCGAAACCCGCGCCAACCGAGAGCACGCCACCACCGATGTTCGCAAGATTTGCGGGGTCGCTGAGGAATGTGACAACGCCATCGACTGTCTTTTCGACGTTCAAGGTTTCGATGGGGATGATGGACTGTACGGCAGCCACCATCTCACTGAGCGTATTGTACGAGGTGAGAAATTCCAGAATTGCGTTGTACAAGTTTGTTACCTGTTCGACAATCACCGGTATCAGCGCGAAGACAAAGCCGGCGAATAACGAAAGTACAGCAACGACAACGGTGACAATTGCGAGGGGGCGAGGGAACTTCCGGTTGACGAGGTTTCGCACAATTGGGTCGAGCCCCAGGGCGAGAAACAATGCGAACCCCACATAGGTGATTACCGCGGCCAATGTGGTGACGGCGCTTCCAATCAGAAGTGCGGTGAGGACGCCGAGTCCTCCGAGCAATCCAAATCGGAACGCGCCGTGAATCGTCATGGCTTAGGCTTTTTCGCTGCCGCCTTCGGGACCGCCAAAGATTTCGCGGCGATGCCAACGGCCTTATTCAGGTCTCCGATGTAGGCGGCAATCGCATCACGCTCGGCGGCAATTTCGACAAGGCGTTTAGCGGCTTCGTCCAAAGCAACTTTTGCTTCGGTTCGCGCTGCGGACACAATCTGGCGAGCCTTCGCATGTGCGGCGTCGATGGTGGAGCGGGTCGCTTCCTTGGATTCGACTATTGCCATCTCTCGGATTTTCAACACCTCGGGCTCGAGCCGGTTGTGTTCTCTTTTGAGTACGGTGAGGTCTTTTTGTAATTTCGTGAATTCCTCATTGGCGGCCTTCAGGTACGCCTCGTTTTGGCCCACGATATCGCGGTGTTCCTCCAGAAGTTGCAATTCTGCTTCGTGTCGACGCGCCGACACTTCGGCGATGAGGTCAAGTTTCTGGCGATCCGCTTCGGCGATCAACCGTGTAATTTCTGCGCGGGCTTCGTGCGCCTCACGGTCCAG
Source organism: Microbacteriaceae bacterium (assembly GCA_030725885.1). Classification (GTDB taxonomy): domain Bacteria; phylum Actinomycetota; class Actinomycetes; order Actinomycetales; family Microbacteriaceae; genus MWH-TA3. The sequence goes on from JANRET010000045.1 coordinate 4,112, forward strand.
CACGATCCGCTGTTCGGCAATCTCGCGGTCTAGAAGTGCCTTCTTTTCTGACATCTCTCGTTGAAGAGTGGCCCGAGCAGATGCGGCTTCGGTGGCGGCGCTGCCCCGAACCCGCGTTGCTTCACGAATAGCCTCGGTTCGCATCGTCTCCACGTCTTTCTCAGCGATGGCGGTGATGTTTTCGGCGTCGATTCGTGCGGCGCTTGTTTCGTATCGCGCCTTTTCTTCCGCCGCGGCCACGAGAGCATCGGCGCGGGCCGTGGCGTCGTTGATGATTCGATCGGCTTCGATGCGAGCGTCGGCGATAGTTCGTTGTGCCTGGATGTCCGCTTTCGAAATAAGAACGGTCGCTTGTTCCTCCGAGGTACGAAGCACCATTTCGAGTTTCGTGCCCAGCCCTGCGTACGTTGGCGAATCGCCGTCACTCAGACCTTTTTTCCCACCCAATCGCGCGAGTTCGGTCGCGAGTTCGTTTCGCTCGGTCGTTGCGGCAATCATTTCACGTCGCAGATTTGCGATCGCTCTGTCGACTTCCTCGCGCGAATAACCGCGCATTACGACAGAGAACTGTCCATCCGTTGCCATGAGACCTCCTAGGGTGCTTGCTCAGTTTAGCCATCGGGGCGGACGGCGGGCAATTCGCACGGGATTCAATGTAATAACGGTCGGGTAAACTGGGGTTTTCGGCGGAGGGGAGCATCGTGAGGTTCATCGTGTCTCTCATATTGTTCGCGGTTTCTGCGGTGATGATTGCTGCGGGAATGCTCATCCACTCCGTTTTTCTCCCGCCGTCAACGATGACTCAATCAATCACGCTGTCTAATCCGGCGCCCATCACCGTGATTGATACCACCTCCCTCAATCGAATTTCGTCTACCCAGACCATCTCGGTGCAGGGCGGCGCCTCGGGAACGGTGTTCATCGAGAACGCGGACGCCGCACCGACGGCGACGACCGTCGAGAGTGAAAAGATTGTCATGGCGTGGGGACGAAAGCCTGATGTGATTGCGTTCATCGGGAACGTTTCCTACCAAGAGATCGTTGCGCGAGGCGAAGAAGGAACGCTGGTCGAAAAAAAAGTCGTTGGCACCGAGGTCTCAACTCCGGACCCCGCCGGATCTGACCTGTGGATCGAGGAGTTCGAAGCGGAGAAATTCCTCGCACGCGATGTCACCATTCCGAAAGGGAACCTTCTCGTCATTGCGACGGACGGCGCCCTACCCGCGCCAAAGACGCTCACCATCACGTGGAAGATGAACATCGATAAATCGGTGCCTACCAACCTGTTTTACGGAGGGTTGATTCTCGCAATTGTTGGGGGAGTGTTTTATTTGCTCGGTTGGTGGACCGATCGGCGCAAACACCGTCACCGTCAAGGGCGGATGCCACGGCGACCGCGCCCACCACGTTGGCGTCCCGCGCGCACCCCGCTCGCGCGGACGCGCCGCCACGGACGACGCGCTCTTCCGTTTATCGCCCTCGTGCTCGCTCTGCCAGTCGTTCTGTCAGGCTGTTCCCTTTTCCCGCCACCCGTCGTGGAGCCAATCCCCACGTCACCCGCGTCGCCTCGTGGTGTCGCGGTCACCGCTCAACAGGTTGACCAGATTCTCGCGAAACTGCGAGCGACATTGACCACCGCCGATGAACAGCGCGCGGAGAATGTCGCGTCGACTCGGCTGGATGGAGCGGCGTTGCGGTTCCGGGTCGCTCAGTACAACGTTCAACGGAAAGACAAGACTCTGGGGGCAACATTTGTCATCCCCGAGGGACGGGTTCGGTTACTCCTCCCGCAACGCACCTCCGATTGGCCGCGTGCGGTGTTCGCGGTCATCGACGATGCGTCGGGCGAAACAGCACCGTCCGTCGCGGTGGTGTTGACACAGGCGAATCCGCGCGACAACTACAAAGTCAGCTACAGCGTGGCTCTTGAGCCGGGGGCCGTCATTCCCTCGGTTGCTGCGGCGGAATCTGGTGCGGCTGTGATTCGAGGTGAGACGGAGTTGCTCAGCGTCACGCCGACTCAAGCGGTCGAACGTTACGGGGACCTACTTCGACTCGGTGACGAGAGCCCTTATGCCACGTTGTTTGACCCTGATTCGCTTCAAACCCAGATTGGAGCCGAGTCGAAAGCGAAGCGCGCTCGCGAGTTGGGTAAGACGGCCCGGTTCAAGTGGAATGAAACTATCGCCGAGGATCTGCCTATCGTGTTTGCGACGGCGGACGCCGCTGGAATCGTTGCTGTTACTCTCCAAGAGTCCGAAATTGTAAAGCCCGCCAGTGCTGGAGCCTCAATCACCGCGACCGGTGCGGTCAAGATTCTCGCCGGTATCACCAGTTCAATGAAGGGCATCGAAGCGAACTATCAGTACCAGTTACTGTTCTACATTCCGGCACTCGGTTCATCGGACAAAATCCGGCTCCTCGGATTCTCGTATGCACTCACCTCGGCCCGTAGGCTCGGCAAGTAGTTCACGCAAAGGGGAAAATGATGGCGTACTTTGACTATGCGGCAACCACACCGATGTCGGAGGCTGTCGTCGATGCCTGGACCAGGGCTGTTCATCAGCACGGAAACGCGTCAGCAACCCACCGTGACGGACAGAAGTCACGTCTGCTCTGGGAGGAAGGTCGCGACAAGATTGCGGCGGCGATTGGGGCGCTCGCGTTCGACGTCACCTTGACCGGCAGCGGAACCGAAGCCATCAACCTAGCGATCAAGGGGCTTTTTTGGGGGCGCAACGGGACCCCCGCCTCTCGTCCGCCGGGAGCGACACTGCCACGTCCCCGAGTTCTGACGACCGAAGCCGAGCACCACGCAGCGCTCGATGCGGTCAATTGGCTCGCCCAGGCCGAAGGTGCCACTGTCGAATTCGTCGGTGTCGATGGAGACGGAACCGTCGATCTTGACGATCTGCGAGCCAAACTCGGACCCGACGTTGCCCTGTTCACCACGCTCTGGACCAACAACGAGGTTGGCACGATTCAGCCCGTTTCCGACATTGTCGCGGCGGCAGCCGCGGCGGATGTCCCGGTGCACCTCGACGCCGTGGCAACCCTCGGGTACACGCCCATCGATTTCGCATCGAGCGGGTTGGCAGCACTCAGTGTCTCGGCCCACAAGACCGGCGGACCCGTTGGCGTGGGTGCACTCGCGGTGTCACGCGTCTGGCCCATCGTCCCCTTGATTCACGGCGGATCTCAACAG
>JANRET010000046.1:0-732 GCA_030725885.1 Microbacteriaceae bacterium
GTGTAAACCGGGTTCATCGCCGTCATCGGCTCTTGGAAGATAACAGCGATTTCGCGACCACGGATGGCCCGAATGCGTTCGGGCGTCGCGGTAAGGGTGTCCTCGCCATTCAGCAAGACGGCCCCCGACGCGCGCCCGTTGGTGGGTAACAATCCGAGCAGTGACATCGAGGACGCGGACTTTCCCGAACCCGACTCACCAACAATCGCGAGCACCTCGCCCGCGCGGACCGAATAGTTCAGTCCTTCGGCAGCCATAACCCATTCACCATCGACCCAGAAGTCGACACCAAGATTTTGTGCCTCGAGGACAACGGGCTTTGCGTTCATCGGGTCACCTCCGTGACAACATGGAGTTCATGACCACGTTCACGTCGCGTTCCGGCAGGATAATCGCCGTCGTGTTCATCCTCGTTTTCGGTGGTGCCGCAGCATCCACCGCCGCAACAAGCGGATGGGTCGACGGTCTGCGCAGTGTCGGTGTTACCACATTCCTCGCAACGGCCGTCTACGCAACATTCTGGCGACCGCGCCTCATCATTCGTGAGACCGGGGTAAACGTTCGAAACCTCATCGCTTCCCACGAAATCGAATGGGGCGCCATCACGCGCATCGATACGAAGTGGGGTTTGACCCTGTTCCTTGAAAAGCGACGCATCAACGTCTGGGCCGCACCCGCACCCAGTCGCTACGCCGCCATGACCGCAAGTCGCGACCAGGGTCAGCACCTGCC
>JANRET010000046.1:742-2751 GCA_030725885.1 Microbacteriaceae bacterium
TCCACCTATCTCGCGGGCACTGTCCGACCCGGTGATCTCGTCACCACCGATTCCGGCGGAGCAGCAGCCCTGGTTCGTCGTCACTGGGAGCGTCGTGGGGACGACAAATCGCGCGTTGAGTCCCGAGTTAGCGTCCCGATGGTTGTCGCGTTGGGCGTTTCCGCCGCCGCCGCCGCCGCAGCTCTGATCTTCTGACATCATCCCGCTCATTTCGTGCGACCGTTCGTCATTTCGCGAAACTGCCGCATCAGGCTGGTTGTCTTGGGCATACGACGCTGACGGGGATCGAATGCGTCGCGCAAACCGTCACCGATGAAGTTGATACACAGGGCGATCACGACAATGAATAGGCCCGGATACCAGAACAACCACGGCCGAGTCTTGAAGGCTTCGTTGTATTGCGAAATGATCTGACCGAGCGAAATGTCTGGTGCGGTGATTCCAAAACCGAGGAACGACAGCGCGGTTTCCGTCAAAATCGCAGCGCTCATTAACAGCGTCGCATTGACGACAACAATGCCAATCGAGTTCGGCAGAATGTGCCGGAAAATGATGCGACTGTTGGACGCGCCGGCGACGCGTGCCGCGTCGACGAACTCTCTCTCTCGGAGGGCAAGGAACTCGCCACGAACGAGTCGCGCGAGACCGGTCCAGGACACCAACCCGAGCAGTATCCCGAGCGAAATAGCGTTTCCCCCGATGGTTCGGCCGAGGACAGCACCCAGGATAAGACCCGGGACGATGATGATGACGTCGGTCATCCGCATGAGCAGGTTGTCGAGCCAACCGCGAATGAATCCGGCGATGGACCCGATGAGGACCCCGATGGCCGTCGCGAGAAAACCGATGAGGGCGACTACGGTCAGTGATTGTTGGATGCCACGCATCACGCGAGCGAAAATGTCCTTGCCCAGGGTGTCTTGGCCGAACGGGTGCTCCCATGACGGCACACCACCGGGTGTGGAGAGCGGGTAATTGCGATACCAGTCGTAGGGCCACCATCCGGAAATTCGCAGACCATCGAGGATGATCTCGCCACTTTCGGTATCAGCAGCGAGACGACCCGTTCCACCAATAATTGTTCCGACCGACGTGAATGCGAGCAGAATAATGAGCGCCAACACGATCATGCTAGTAATCGCAGCTTTGTGCTGGAAGAAACGACGGCGCACGATGGTGGAGAGGCTGAGCCCTTCGATTTGACGCTGTTCAATCGTAAGTTCGGACAACGCGAGCTGCTCAGTCCGGGGCGGGGTGATTTTTTTACGAGCCATAATTACGCCTCCGATATGCGAATGCGCGGGTCGAGAGCCGAATAGGCCAGGTCGGCAAGGATATTGAAAATTACGGCCGCGACACCCGTGACGAGAAACACGCCCATCACCAGGTTGACGTCGACCTGGGTCAAACCCTGATTGAAGAGTGCGCCCATGCCCTGCCAGGCGAATACTCGCTCGGTGATGATGGCCCCGCCGATTACTGCTCCAAAATCGAACGCCACGATCGTCGCAATCGGAATCAGGGTGTTGCGGAACGCGTGTCGCATGATGACGGTGGCCTCGGGCAAGCCCTTGGCTCGCGCAGTTCGGACATAGTCCTGGTTCAGTACTTCGAGAAGCGTCGCCCGGGTGTAGCGCGTGTAGCCCGCCACTGAAATAATCATCAGGGCGATGGTGGGCAAGATGAGGTGCGTAGACGAATCGAGCATCCGCATCCATGTGTCATCGTCATTGGCCAGGATTGGAGTGTTCGCTCCGATTGTCGAAATGACTCCGGACCGAAGTGGAATGATTTGGACGTAATCTCCCCACCGCATCAACATTTGGTCGAGGACCAGGGGTGCGGTCGCGAGAGCACCGACAATGGCCGAGACGCGCATCGCCTCGATTCGATCGTCACCCCCGAGGAAGAAACCAGCGGCGACACCGACGCCTGCTAACAGGATTGCGACGGCCACCATTGCGAGGGGATGGTTGAAGTAGAACCACACAAATTGGAGTGGGTACCAC
>JANRET010000046.1:2761-7186 GCA_030725885.1 Microbacteriaceae bacterium
GGGTACCACAGCGCAATAACCGCGAGCACCGTCGCCCCGACCGCGAACTGCATCGTCCGTTTGGTGAAGTTAGATGTGACAAACAACATCAGTGCACCCAGTCCTGCCCCGATTAGCGCGATACCAATGATTCCAATCGATGGGCTTCGGAACCATTGGGTGAGGTCGGCCAGGACCAGAATTCCGGTTGTCAACGCCAGTGATATTCCCGCCGACCGGATTCGAGTACGAAGGTGCCCACCGACGACAGCCTGGACGATCAAACCAAGGACGACCCCTATCGCGAGTGCGGACCACCAGGGGATGACCGGATCGCCCAGGAATTCGTTGAACCGGATTGCGCCGAATTCCTTGAGTAACACCGCTACCCAGAAAATGGGGAGCGAGTAAAAGATGAATGCCGTGAAGGTGACGGTGTAGTCGTAGCCGCTGTACTGGCGAAGTGCCACGGTCATTCCGATCGCGACGCCGAACAGAATCGACAGGATGGTGGCCAGCACAACGAGCGACAGTGTCGACTCCATCGCGTTCCCGAGAGCGCTCGCGACGGGCTCATCTCCGCGAATGACGGAAACACCCAGATTGCACTGGCCGACAACACAACTTGCCGCGCCACCGAGCCACTTAAAATACCGAAAGAACGGCGGGGTGTCGAGGTCGAGTTTCTCAGTAAGAGTGGCGCGTTTGGCCACCGACGCGGGATCATTTTGAATCCGCAGGTTCTCGAGGGGGTCACCCGAATTGGCCGTCAGCATGTACACGAGGAACGACGCGACCAGCAAAACCACCAAGGTGGCCGCGAGGCGGCGCGTGATGAAACTTAACATGCTTTCCCAACCGACCCTCCCACCGTTGGAAAGGTCCTTCGGCAATCATAGCCATCCCCGCACCAACGAACCAAAGCCCATCATCCAACGGCAAAGGGCCGGGCGATTGCTCGCCCGACCCCCGTCGTTTGGTGTAAAACCGACTACTGTGCTGCTGCGGTCGGCGACCACTCCCAGAAGTTCCAGAAGTAGTTCGGCGACAGCGGGTTCGGCACGACACCGGAAGTTCCGTTGTCCCACCAGGTCAAACCGGGGAACTGGAAGATCGGCAGCGATGCTGCGTCACCCCACAATGCCGCCTCGACTGCGGTCTGAAGCTCGACCTGCGCGGCAGGGTCAAGTTCCGTCTCAAGAGCCGAGAGGTTTTCGTCAACCGTCGAGTTGGCGTAGGCCTGGAAGTTGGACGGCTTGCCCGTTCCGTACTGCTGGTCGTTACCCGTGATCGCGAGGCTGGTCGAGCTCCATGCGAAGATGACCGCGTCGTGAGGGTTGATTGGGTACAGACTCGGGTCGGTGAACTCCCAATCCGGTTCCGACGAATCAATCACGTTGAAGCCAGCCTGGAGGCTGTTCGCCTGAATCAGTTCGAATTCCTGCCCGCGGCGAACGTTGCCCTCGGGGTACCAGAACTTGACGTCGATCGGAGTCGAGATGCCGGCGTCGGACAGAACACCCTTCGCCTTCTCGACGCGCTCGGCGTCCGTTCCCGAATAGAAGTCCGAACCGTTAGCCGCGACAATCGCACCGTAGTTGGGCGATCCGGGGATCGTCAACAGCGAGTTACGAAGTTCCGCGTTCGGGTTCAGCGGCTTGATGATGGTGTCGAGGATCTGGTCACGCGGAATCGTCAACAGGAATGCCTGACGCGCGGCGAGAGCCTTGGCTTCGTCTCCACCATAGGATGCGGAGTCGAACGGTCCACCATTGTTGAACGTGAGGTCAACGTGCTCGTAAGCCGCTTCGTCTCCACCGGTGAACGACCCGTTCTGGAGTCCCTCAACGAGTGCGAGGAGGTCAGCGGTGGGCTGTCCCGATGCGACCTGAACGTCACCGTTGTCGACAGCCTGAACTGCGGCCGTCGGGTCAGCGATTTCGCGGATGGTGATGCGCTCGTATTTGGGCGAAGGTCCCCAGGTGTAGAGCGGGTTCGCCACGAGGGTCACATACGAGTCGGCGACAACTTCTTCGACTCGGTAGGGCCCGTTGGAGAGGAAAACCTTGGACATTGCTCCATCGGTGGGGTCCGTGTCCGCAGCGGATGCGTCGGTTACCTGGTAACCCGTGTTCCACACGTCGGCAACGGCTTGGATCCACTCGGTGTCACCGGCCGTGACGGCCTCGATGAACTTCGACTTGGCTTCGGCCGGGTCCGTGATCTCGGGGTGAGCGAGCATGACAGTTCCGTGCGCCGAGACACCAACACCGAAGTTGATCTCCCAGTCGACGTACTTCTTGTCATAGACGAACTCAAGGCTGCGTCCATTAACAGTGGGAAGCGTCGATGCGAGGTCATCGCGAGGGGCCGCGTGAATGAACGTATATTCTTCACCGCTCTTGAAGTATCCGAAACCGGCAACCCACGAAAGGAGCATGTCGGCACCGTCAACGTCAACACCATCTGACCACTTCACGGCGTCGTTGATCGTGTACTTGACCGTCAACGGGTCATCGCTGGTCTTCTCGTAGGTACCGAATGTTTCCTGCAAGAGCAGTTCGGGTGTCGCGTTGTAGTAGTTGAAGCCGGAGTTGGCAATGTAGGCCGGAATCGAGTTGGCCACATTGTTACCGCTGGCTGATGCCGGGTTGAACTCCGACGCAATGTCATTCCAGCCGACCGTGATGGACGTACCTTCGATGACCTCGGATTGATACGGCAGCGCACACCCGGAAAGAACGAGAACGCTCGCTCCGACGGCGGCCACCGAAGCGAGAATTCGCTTGGTTTTCACTGAATTACCTCCTGTAGGACACGTTTGATGAGGATCCCGCGGTGCGGAACGTGTGTCGTTGATTCACCCCAGACTATTGCCCAGGAAACCAAAAATCACGAGCGTTATGAAACAGTTAGGTTAGTGTCCGGCGCCTTCCTGCGTCTTCACCGAATGAAAAGAGAACGACATGCAGCGAATTCGCTCTGAAATCGTTGTCGTTCTGTTGCTCAGTTACGGGATGTCCGCGCTGTATTCGCTCGTCGGAATCGCGAATCGGCTGTCCCAACCAACGCCCCTGTCGCAGCAGACCGCCACTCTCAATCGACCTCTCGCCACCCAAGAGTTGTTCGATCTGCTTTACCAATTGCTCGGAGTCGCATCGGGGCTCGCGCCGATCGCGCTCGTTCTCTGGTTGGTGTGGCGCGATTCGCCGCCACGGTTCGGTGCAATCGGGCTGGGCTGGTCCGATGGATTCGCCTGGCGCAAGCTGAGCCGCGAATTCGCCGCCGGTTTCGGGCTCGCAGCCCTCATCGGTATCCCTGGGATCGGGGTCTACCTGGCTGCTCGGGCTCTGAACTTGGGCGTCACCGTGGTGCCCACCGCGCTTGATGCGCACTGGTGGACAGTTCCGGTTCTCATTTTGTGGGCGCTGCGCGCAGGTCTCGGCGAGGAAATTATTGTTGTCGGTTATCTGTTCGATCGGCTCAGGGCAATCGGCTGGACCCCGTGGCTGATTATCGTTTCTGCCGCCGTCTTACGTGGTACCTACCACCTGTATCAGGGCTTCGGCGGATTCGCCGGAAACATTGCAATGGGACTCATTTTCGGGGCGATTTATCTGCGGACCAAACGACTCGCACCGCTGATCGTCGCGCACGTACTCATCGACATCACCGCGTTCGTCGGTTACCCGCTCGCGCTGATTCTGTTTCCGGGCGTCTTCGCCTAACTCCGTCGAGCGCCGCTTCTAGTCGACGAAAGCCGACGGGTCGGGGCACGCACACGCGAGGTTTCGATCACCGTAGGCACCGTCCACGCGGCGAACCGGTGGCCAGTACTTGAGGTTGTCGACCCGCGAGAATAGTCCCGACACGGTGTTTGCGGCAATCGCACGGAACGGGTAGGCGGCTGTTTCGCGCGAATACGCGTGGTTCCACTCCCCCGCAATGAGGGACTCAGCGGTGTGCGGTGCGTTGACGAGAGGATTGTCGTCGGCCGGCCACTCGCCTGCTGCGACGGCGTCCGCTTCGCGCTTGATTCCGATCATCGCTTCGATGAAACGGTCCAGCTCGTCGATGTCTTCACTCTCGGTCGGTTCGACCATGAGCGTTCCAGGAACCGGGAACGACATCGTCGGGGCGTGGAATCCATAGTCGACGAGACGCTTGGCCACATCGTCAACGGTGACTCCGGTCTCGGCCGTGAGCGGGCGCAAGTCGAGGATGCATTCGTGCGCGACGAGCCCGTTCTCCCCTGCGTACAAAACCGGGTAGTGCTCGCGAAGTCGCGCCGCGATGTAATTCGCGGACAGTACCGCGGATGCCGTCGCGTAACGAAGTCCGTCCGACCCCATCATGCGCACGTACGCCCACGAAATCGGAAGGATGCTCGGGCTGCCGAAGGGCGCTGCGGAAACCGGCCCGCCTGCGTGGACGAACGGGCCTGCT